>JARGFU010000046.1 GCA_029210625.1 Deltaproteobacteria bacterium
CTGCGACGCGCTGCTGGGCTGCGAGGCGGGGACGCCGCCGAGCCTGGGTGACGGGATCGGGTGCACGGTGGATAGCTGCGACGAGGCGACCGACACCATCGTCCACACGCCGGACGACACGGTCTGCGACGACACCCTCTTCTGCAATGGCGCGGAGACCTGCGACGCGGCCCTGGGCTGCCAGTCCGGGACGGCGCCGGTCGTCAACGACGGGGTCGCCTGCACGGTGGACAGCTGCGACGAGGCCGCCGACACGGTGGTGCACGCGCCGAACGACGCGGCCTGCGACGACAGCCTCTTCTGCAACGGGGCGGAGACCTGCGATGCGCTGCTGGACTGCCGGGCCGGGACGGCACCGAGCATCGACGACGGGGTCGGCTGCACGGTCGACACCTGCAACGAAGCCACCGACAGCATCGTGAACACGCCGGACGACACGGCCTGCGACGACACCCTCTTCTGCAACGGGTCGGAGACCTGCGACGCGGCCCTGGACTGCCAGCCCGGCACGGCGCCGAGCACCGACGACGGGGTCGCCTGCACGGTGGACAGCTGCGACGAGGCCGCCGACACCGTGGTGCACGCGCCGGACGACACGGCCTGCGACGACACCCTCTTCTGCAACGGCGCGGAGACCTGCAACGCGGTCGCGGGCTGCCAGCCCGGGACGCCGCCCGCCACCGACGATGGGATCGCCTGCACCCTCGACGGCTGCAACGAGGTCACCGACACCGTCTTCAACTCGCCGGACGACACGGCCTGCGACGACACCCTCTTCTGCAGCGGCGCCGAGACCTGCGACGCGGCCCTGGGGTGTCAGCTCGGCAGCGCGCCGAGCATGGACGACGGGGTCGGCTGCACCGTCGACACCTGCGACGAGGCGACCGACAGCGCGGTCAACACGCCGGACGACACGGCCTGCGACGACACCCTCTTCTGCAACGGCGCCGAGACCTGCGATGCGCTGCTGGACTGCCAGGCCGGGACGGCGCCGGCCACCGACGACGGGGTCGGCTGCACGGTGGACAGCTGCAACGAGGTCACCGACAGCATCGTCCACGCGCCGGACGACACGGCCTGCGACGACGCCCTCTTCTGCAACGGGGCGGAGACCTGCGACGCGCTGCTGGACTGCCAGGCCGGAGCCGCCCCGAGCACGAACGACGGCGTCGCCTGCACGATCGACAGCTGCGACGAGGCCACCGACAGCATCGTGAACACACCGGACGACACGGTCTGCGACGACACCCTCTTCTGCAATGGCGCAGAGACCTGCGATGCGGCCCTGGGCTGCCAGTCCGGGACGGCGCCGGTCGTCAACGACGGGGTCGGCTGCACGGTGGACAGCTGCGACGAGGCCACCGACAGCATCGTGAACACGCCGGACGACACGGCCTGCGACGACGCCCTCTTCTGCAACGGGGCGGAGACCTGCGACGCGCTGCTGGACTGCCAGTCCGGGACGGCGCCGGCCACCGACGACGGGGTCGGCTGCACGGTGGACAGCTGCGACGAGGCGACCGACAGCATCGTCAACACGCCGGACGACACGGCCTGCGACGACAGCCTCTTCTGCAACGGCGCCGAGACCTGCGACGCGCTGCTGGATTGCCAGGCCGGGACGGCGCCGGTCATCGACGACGGGGTCGGCTGCACGGTGGACAGCTGCGACGAGGCGACCGACAGCATCGTCAACACGCCGGACGACACGGCCTGCGACGACACCCTCTACTGCAACGGCGTGGAGACCTGTGATGCGGCCCTGGACTGCCAGGCCGGCACCCCGCCGAGCATGGACGACGGTGTCTCCTGCACGGTCGACACCTGCGACGAGGCGACCGACAGCGCGGTCCACACGCCCGACGACGGGGCCTGCGACGACGGGCTCTTCTGCACCGGCACCGAGACCTGTGATGCGGTCCTCGACTGCCAGGCCGGCACGCCGCCGGTCTGCAACGACTCGGATAGCTGCACCACCGACCTCTGCAGCGGCGTCACCGACAGCTGCGAGTACACGACCCTGACCATCGATCCCGCCTCGACGGTGACGGCCTCCTCGACCTGCCTCACCCTGAACAGCGGGGCCTGGGCGACCGTCTTCGTCGACCTGCGCGACAGCGCCGGTGTGCCGATCTCCGGCGCCACCCTCACGCCGCGCGTCTCGGCGGGTGAGCCCATCAGCTGGAGCACGGCGATGGCCGAGTCGGCCGCGATGCCGGGCATCTACTGGGGCACCTTCTCCGAGCCGGGCGCCGGCGCCTCCACCGCCATCGAGATCGACTTCGACGCCTGCAGTCAGACCGGCACCCTCGCCGGCTCGGTCACCGTCACCTATGGCACCGAGAACACCAGCGTCGGCGGCACCGGCGGCTGCGCCGGCCCCGACGGCAACCTGCGGGTGCGGGTCCTCCGGGCCGAGGACGACACCCCGCTGGTGAACGCCAACGTGATCGTCGGCACCGCGGCGGGCACGCCCTTCGTCACCGACCCCGAGGTCTTCCTCGTCGGCGGAGCGCCGAACGTCAGCAACGTGGGCGTCACCGTCGGCCCGGATGGCTACGTCACCTTCGCCGACCTCGGGACCGCCCTCGACGGCCCGATCACGGTCACCGCCGGCCAGCCCACCGGGGCGACCACCGAGCGGGCCTACTTCACCTTCGCCGATGTGAGCGCGGCGGACCTGGTCATCCCGCTCACGGAGACCGATCCCACCATCCCGACCGTCCGGCTCGACCTCGGTACGGCGTCCAACTTCAGCGCCACGGGCTCCACCAGCGACCTCCAGGGTGGCCTGGTGCTGCCGCAGGTCACGATGACCGAGGTGACCTCGCTCTCCCTCGCCAGCCTCCTCGAGCCGAACCGCTGTGTGGATCTGCCGGGCGGCAACCCGCCGCTGGCCATGCCGGAGAACCTCTGGGTCCCCGAGCAGTGCATGGCCTTCTTCTGTCTGGCGCGCATCTACGAGCACGAGTGGGCGGTGACCCTGCCCCAGAACCACCGGATGAGCATGGTGCAGGGCACCTTGCCCAGCTCGGTGGCGCAGAACATGTGCGAGTGGAGCGAGCTGCTCCAGGGCTTCAGCCTCGACCCGGCCGTCCGGACCGGCATCGGCTTCGTGCCTTCGGCCGACACGGGCAGCAGCAGCTCGGGCTACACGGTTCCGCTGAACCGCAACGGCTACGTCCACACGCTGAACCTGACGACCGCGAACCGGCCCGCGAACACGGACGTCTTCGCCGCGGTCTTCGGGGATCACGCGGGCTCGAACGGCCTGGGACCCAACTACGTGAACGGCTTCCGGTTCCAGCGCTACGACTCGAGCCCCGGGAGCGTCGGCGTCCTCTACGCCGTCGACGCCGCCTCGACTCCCGATCTTCCGCTGCCGCTGACCGGCGACCCGGCCACGGCCTACTACTGGGCCGCGGCCATCGCCACCTACTTCGACGCGGCGACCTCGCGACCGGCTGGCTTCGTCCCGCCCCTCACCGCGGAGAACGGCGCCAGCACCGTCCTCTGGCGTGACAATGGCTCCGGGGGATCGCCGATCAGCATCACCGGAAACTCCACCTGGACGGCGGACGACTTCCTGGGCATCGCCAAGGTCGCGGCCGATCCCACCAACAAGACCTTCTACTGGGATGACGTGGCCAGCACCCGGACCCCGCACCTCTCGGTCCACGAGCTCTACCGGGAGAAGGACACCTACCGGGATACGGTCATCTACTGCTCTGACGAGAAGGACGTGGTCTCGACCAAGAAGACGGTCGAGTGGGAGGTCTGGCGTCCCTACGGCGTGACCTGCACGGGCCGGACCGGTGGAGAGGTCGTGGACAGCGCCAAGGAGTGCTTCACCCTGCCGACCCTGCCGGCCACCTGGCCGCGGGCCGGCGCGGATGCCGCCGGCGGCAAGTTCGATGGCCTGACGCAGATCTCGGGTGGTGGCGAGGCCTGCACTGGCGCCGGCGACTGCGGCATCAACAACGACGCCTGCGAGCTCTTCGGCGGCCGCTGCGCCCAGCAGACCCACAAGGCCTGCACCGTGGACGCGGACTGCGGCGACTGCATGACCGGCGATGTCTGCACCGGCGTGATGCAGGTCTGCGTCGACGCCACCACGGCCAACTCCTCGATCGAGAAGGCCTACTGGGGCATGCGGGTCGACTCCCTTGGCTTGGCGAGCGGATTCGACTTCAATGCCTTCGACCTGCCGGAGCGCTCGATCGGGATGACCCACGAATCGAGCAACTTCTTCCCGCTCAATCGGTAACCACGATCGGTAGACCAATGAAGAACCGCGATATGCGTCGCTGGGGCCGGACCCTGTCCGGGCTGTTCGCGCTCACCCTCCTGACGGTCACGGCCTGCCCGGAGCCGCCCGCCGAGAACCAGATCCCGGTGGCGGACGCCGGCGGCGACCAGACGGTCCCCTGGGGTCAGACGGTGGTCCTCCAGGGCAGCTGCACCGATCCCGACCCCCTGGACGCCGAGTCCCTGACCTACGCCTGGCGCCTGGAGAGCTCTCCGGTGGGCTCGGCGATCACCCCGGCCACCCCGGACGCGATCCGGGGGCGGGACGGCCCCGACGCCTTCTTCGACGCCGACGTGGAGGGGGACTACATCCTCTCCCTGGAGTGCACCGACCCGCAGGGGGCGAAGAGCGCGCTCTCCACGGTGGTCGCCACCGTCCTGCCGCGGCCGCCGAACCAGGACCCGAGCGTGGACGCCGGGCCGGACGCCACCCTCGAGGTGGGCGCGACCGTCAACCTGTCGGCCAGCGGCTCGGATCCGGACGGCGACGGCCTGACCTTCGCCTGGAGCGTCGCCTCGGCGCCGACGGGCGCGACCGTGGGCACCGCCGACATCGTGAACGCCGACTCCGACACGGCCTCGATCGTCCCGGACCTCGAGGGGGCCTGGACCTTCGAGGTGAGCGTCGCGGACGGCCGGGGCGGCACCGCCACCGATCAGGTCGTGGTCACCCTCACCACCGTCGAGAACCTCAACGGCAGCCTGACGATCACCGCCCTGGACGCCGCGAGCCTCACCGGCCTCGAGGGCGCCGAGGTCTGGATCGACGATCGCAAGCTCGCCGGGACCACCAATGCCAGCGGCCAGTTCACCGAGACCGACGCCGCCCTGGTCGGCCCGGTGACCGTCACCGTGGCCCTGCCCGCCACCGTGAGCTGGGATCACGACGGCGACCCGGCGACCCCCGGGCTCACCCGCCCGAGCCACCGGATGGTGAGCGTCACCGGCGTGGACCGCCCGGAGATCTCGGTCGTCCTGCCGCTGACCGAGGCCGGGACCTGGGCCGCCGGCCGCGGCCGGGTGGTGGGGGCCGTCCCCGCCGGCCGCTTCGACGCCCTGCCGGCGATCCGCCCCTTCTTCAGCCTGGCCGGGGGCCGCATCTCCGGACAGCTGAAGCTGGTGCTGGTGATGCCGCTGATCCCCCGCGCCGAGCTGACCACGCTCCACCCGGGGCAGTTCTTCGCCCCCTCGCCGACCCCGGCCGTGCCCCTGCCGGGCAACATGACCACCGACGACTCGTTCCTCAACGACAACGCAACCCTCTTCGACCGCCTGCCCGGGCCCAACGGGGAGCCTCCCTTCACGCTCCTCGAGATGGACCTGCCCGCCGGGCCGCAGCGGCTCTTCGTCGTCGAGGGCATCGCGACCGTCGACATGCAGCGCCTGCTGCCTCTGCTGGTCTCCGGCGCGGGTGAGGGCTCCCTCGGGCCCGAGCTGGGCATCGTCATGGGCGCCATCGACCTGACCACCCTCTCGGTCGGCATGATCGCGGTCGACGTGCCCGCGGGCGGCGAGGTCGACATCAGCGCGCTCCTGGCCGACGAGGGCTCCTGGGTGGCCCAGCAGGACGTCAGCGTGACCTCGGCCCAGGAGATCGAGGACCTCTGCGACGAGAGCGGGGCCTGCCTGGCCCTGGAGCGCCTCCGGATCTTCCCCGACACCTCGATCGAGCTCGCGGTGGGCAGCCTGCCCGCCGACGCCCGGGTCGCCTCCGCGCTCCCTTCGACCTCGCCCTTCGAGATCTTCTGCATGCCGGCCGGCGGTGGCAACCCCACCCACTGCGACCCGCTCCAGATGGTCGACGTCGCCGTCCCCGGCGACACCTCGACCGACGTCCCCTTCGCGGTGAACATCGCGCTGCTGGAGATCCCCGTGGGCCACGCCCTGGCGCCCTCGGGTGGGCTGGCCCTCACCGGCTACCGCTTCGCGCGGGCGCCGGGCCTCGACCAGCCCATCTCCGAGTTCGCCGTGCCGCCCCTCACCGGCGCCTTCGCCGGCCTCTCCTACGCCGTCTCCACGACCGCGACCCGGCGCGCCAGCAGCCGGGACTACGACGGGGCCTTCTTCTTCCAGCCCGGCGCCAGCGTGGCCGCCGCGCTGCGGCTCTCGCCGGGCGCCCAGATCGACTTCGACTCGACCGGCACCCTGGACGCCTTCCCCTCGCTGGCCGGCGCCGCGCCCCTGCCGGTGGAGGTCCTCTTCGACGTGGAGGACAACACCATCGACCCACCCGTCGTGACCTCGGCCCAGGCGATGATCACCGGCGGCGGGAACGCCTCGGCGGGCTTCGACCTGCCGGCCACCTTGAGCGGCACCTTCGCGGCCGGCGACGACTTCCGCTCGCTCCTCCTCTCCTCGGTGGATCGCAGCCTCGCCGGTGTGGACGGCACCCCGGTGACCACCGGCCTCTGGGAGGTCCACTACGCGCCCACCGTCTCCGACTTCACCCTGCCGACGCTCCCGGCGGCCGACCGGCCCCTCGGGAGCGGCGCCGAGGTGTGGATCGAGGCCTCGGGCTGGAAGGTGGCCGGCGCCTACAGCTACCGTGCGCCCGATCCGGAGCTGCAGACCCGGCGGCGGGTCGCCGCGGTGCGCGACACCTTCGCCTACCGGATGCCGTGAGCGAGGCGCCCGGCGAGGGCCAGGCCTCCGCCCCCGGGGCGGAGGCGACCGCCCGCGCGCCCTGGCCCCGGCCGGTCTTCACCGGCCTCTGGGTCTGGGCGGCCGCGGTGGGCGTGCTCCTCCTCTGCCGCTTCGTCCTCGGGCCGCTGATCCCCTTCCTCGCCGCCAACCTCAAGGCGGTGGCGGTGCTGGTCTTCCTCTACCTGCCGGTCTGGCTCATGGGCCGCCGGGGAGAACGCCTGCGGGACTACGGCCTGCGCTTCGATCGCTGGAAGAGCGATCTGCTCTGGGCCGGCGGCACCCTCCTGGTGGTCTATCCGCCCTTCATCCTCCTCTTCTGGGGCTTCCTCGAGGTGCTGCCGCTGCTCGGCGACCCCTGGGCGTCCTGGCTCGCCCCCTACGGGGATCTCTCCACCCTCCGCCCCGCCTTCCGGCTCCCCGACGACTTCCTGCTCCTCGCGGGCACCCACCTGATCGTGGTGGCCTTCCCGGAGGAGCTCTTCTACCGGGGCTTCCTCTGGGCTCGCCTCGCCGAGGGGCTCGGCAGCGGGGAGGGGGAGGGGAGTGACCTGCGGGGGCTGCGCCTCCTGGGTGTGGTGGTGGGCCCGGCCTTCCTGCTGACGGCCCTGCTCTTCGCCCTCGGGCACCTGACCGAGCCCTACCCCTGGCGGCTGGCGGTCTTCTTCCCGGCGCTGCTCTTTGGCTGGCTGCGCCTGCGATCCGGCGGGCTCCTCGCGCCCATCCTGGTGCACGGCTTCTCCAATCTCTTCATGGCCACCCTGGAGGCCTCCTTCCTGGGAGGCTAGCCGGGGCGAAAAACTCGATCCCGCAGGCCGGAAGTTTGTTGTATGAGCGGGGGATGGCCAATCCCACCGCCAAGCGCCGCTGGCATCTCGACGATGCCCTCTCGACCTACCAGCTCGATCGCTGGGGCATGGGCTACTTCGGTGTCAGCGAGAACGGCACCGTCCAGGTGCTGCCCCGCAAGGAGGGCCATAGTCCCATCGACCTGCAGTCGCTGGTCGAGGAGGTGCGCCGGCGGGGCATCGCGCCGCCCCTCCTGCTGCGCTTCCCCGACCTGGTCGAGGCCCGGATCGACGAGCTCCACAACGCCTTCGCGGCCGCCATCAAGGAGTATGGCTACGGGGGCGGCTACCGGGGCGTGTACCCGATCAAGGTCAACCAGGACCGCTGGGTGGTGGACCCGATCGTCTCTGGCTCCGCCGATCACCTCTACGGCCTCGAGGCCGGCACCAAGCCCGAGCTGCTCGCGGTGATGGCCCTGGCGCGCGCCGACGACGCCCTCGTCATCTGCAACGGCTACAAGGACGAGGAGTACGTCGACGCGGCGCTCCTCTGCCAGCGCCTCGGCCGGCAGGTCTTCCTCGTCCTGGAGAAGGAGAGCGAGCTGGACCTGGTGGTCGCCCGGGCCCGGGCCATGAAGGTCAAGCCCAACCTGGGGGTGCGCGTCCGCCTCTCCTCCCGGGGCGCCGGCAAGTGGAAGCAGTCGGCCGGCGACCGGGCGAAGTTCGGCCTCTCCGCCGACGAGGTGGTGCGCGCCGTGAAGCGCCTGAAGGAGGAGGACCTCTTCGACTGCCTGAAGATGGTCCACTTCCACCTGGGCTCTCAGGTCTCGGCCATCCGCAGCCTCAAGGACGCCCTGGCCGAGGCGACGCGCTTCTACGTCGAGCTCACGGCGATGGGGGCGCCCCTGAAGTACCTCGACGTGGGTGGCGGCCTGGGCATCGACTACGACGGCAGCGGCTCGAGCTGGGCCGCCTCGGTCAACTACTCCCTGCAGGAGTACGCGAACGACGTCGTCTACTACACCGCCCAGGCCTGCGACGAGGCCGAGGTGGCGCACCCCACGCTGGTGACCGAGTCCGGGCGGGCGGTGGTCGCCCCCCACGCGGTGCTGATCACCGAGGTGCTGGGCGTGACCTCCTTCGTCCCCGAGGGCGAGCTGGAGGTCCCCGAGGACCACGACAACGTGGTGGTCCGCACCCTCTCCGAGCTCTACCGCGAGGTGAGCCGCAAGAACTTCCTCGAGGTCTACCACGACGCTCTCTACAACAAGGAGCAGGTGCTCACTCTCTTCTCGCTGGGGCACCTCTCTCTCGAGGAGCGGGTGATCGCCGAGCGGCTCTACTGGGCGCTCTGCGGGAAGATCCTCACCATCGCCCGCGGCGAGCCCGAGTTCCCCGAGGAGCTCGAGAGCCTCGACGCCGCCCTGGCCGACATCTACTACTGCAACTTCTCGCTCTTCCAGTCGCTGCCCGACGCCTGGGCCGTGGATCAGCTCTTCCCGGTCCTGCCCATCCACCGGCTGGGCGAGTCCCCGGACCGCCGGGTCGTGCTCGCCGACGTCACCTGCGACTCGGACGGCAAGCTGACCCGCTTCATCGGCGGCCGCGACGTCGAGGACGTCCTGCCGGTGCACGCGCTGGGGGACGAGCCCTACTACCTCGGGGTCTTCCTCGTCGGCGCCTACCAGGAGAGCCTGGGCGACCTGCACAACCTCTTCGGCAAGATCAACGCGCTCAACGTGCGCTCCTCCGAGACCGGCTACCGGATCGAGCACGTCGAGGCGGGCGACACCGTCCTCGAGGTGCTGCGGGTGGCCGGCTACAGCCGCAACCAGCTCGTCTCGCGCCTGCGCATGGCGGCCGAGGACGCCATCGACGAGGGAAGGATGAGCCTGGACGACTCGCGGGAGATCCTGAGCTTCTACGAGGCGGGCCTCAACGGCTACACCTACCTCGAGCGCGATACCGAATAGGCGGCGCGCTGATGCGCTGATGGGGTCAGACCCCGACAATTGACACTTGTCCTGTGTACGGGGAGGCGCCGGAGCCTACGGGGTCAATCTCGTCCCGTATGACAAGTGTCAATTGTCAGGGTCTGACCCCAGCCGCACCAGCCGCAGGGCCTGGTGCTCGGGGAAGGGGATGAGGGCGAAGTCGTCCCTCACGCTCCGCCAGGCCTCGCCCACCTCCCGGATGTCCGCCTCGGCGATCACCCCGAGCTTCACCGAGTCCGCCAGGTAGGGGACGCGCAGCGGATCGACGCCCATGATCCGGGCGCAGGTCGCGTCGACCGCGCGCAGGTCCGAGCCGACGACCAGCAGGCCGGCGGGCTTGGGATCACCGGCCAGGGGGCCGTCTCCCTCCATCCCCACGATCCCGTCGACGATGGCGAGGTCGGGGCCGATGGTGGTCGCGATGTCCACGGTCGCGTCGTGGAGCCCGACGTGGTGGAGGATGTTCTTCGGCCAGCCGTAGATGCAGCCCGGCATCATGCCGAAGAGGTTCTTCATCGAGAGGGTGACCCCGGCCCAGTGGTGGCACTTCATCTTGGCCACCGAGACGATGTAGTCGACCTCGCTGACCACCGCGGGGAGGACCAGGGAGGAGAGGCGGGTCAGGCCCCCGGCGTTGGGCATCCGGGGGCCGGGCTCGTAGTTGAGGTCCCGGAAGGGGATCCGATCCTCGCGCAGGACCTCGCCGACCCCGGTGGCCTCGAGGATCTCGTGGGTGTCCCGGCGGTTGGCCGGCCCCTCCGCCACCAGCACGCTGGCGGCGCCGAGCTTGAGGAAGACCTCGGCGGCGGCGCGGATCACCTCGGGGTGGGTGTTCACGTGGAGCTGCCCCTGGTTGGTGTCCACCAGGTTGGGCTTGAGCAGGACCCGGCGTCCGCCGATCTGCTCGCGGCCCACGCCGGCCTCGGCGAGGCCCCGGCGCAGGAGGTCGGCCAGGTCCACCGAGTAGTCCTTCGCCTTGCCGACGAAGACCCTCGAGCGGCTCGCGCCGAGCGAGCGCTTCAGCAGGCTGCCGCCCACCGCGGCGCCCACGCCCGCGGCGAGGGTCGCGCCCAGCAGCTTGCGGCGGCTCAAGGTGCCCGGCCCCTGGCTCATGGCAGGACCTCCGGGCCCTCGAGGGACAGGATCAGCTGGGCCAGGTGGGCGCCGTCCACGGGTCCCAGCGCGCGCTGACGGGAGAGCGCGGCCTCGAGCTCCGCCGGATCGGCCGCCGCCTCCCCCCAGGCCGCCAGCCCGAGCCACCGCCAGGCCAGCGAGAGCGGCGTGCTCGCCCCGGCGGTCCGCAGCCAGGTCAGGGCCGCCTCGATCCGCTCGTCGCGCGGCGTCCCCTGCAGGGAGAGCAGGACCAGGCCGGTGGAGGCGACGACCGAGCGGAAGCGCTTCCCGAGCACCTCCACGTTGCCGTGGTTCCAGCCCTCGCCGGGGAGCTGACGATCGAAGAGGAGCGCGCGGGCCGCCGCCGCCCGGGGGTGCTCGCCGCGGCCGCAGCGCGCCAGCGCCAGGAGGGCGAGGGCGGTGGGCTCCACCCAGGCGGCGCTCCCCTCGATCCAGGGCCAGCCCACCAGATCCGTGTCGTGGGAGACCGGGGTCTTCGCGGTGCGAGGGTGGTGGACGCCCTCGTGGCCGGTCAGGAAGTCGAGCGCCCGCTCCCGGCGCTCGCGCTGGGGCTCCCCGCCCCGGGCGAAGGCCAGGGCGGCGAGCGCGGTGGTCCAGCAGGCCTCGGACGCGTCGGGCCGGGCGGGCACCCGGCCGTCCTCCAGCTGGGCGGCGGCCAGCAGGCCGTGGGCCTTGCCCAGGAGGGCGGCCTCGCTCTCCTCGGCCACCAGCGCGGCCCACGCCGTGGCGTCCAGGCGGGGCGGCTGCCCCGGGCGCGGCGGCAGGCCCAGGGGGGTCCAGCGCTCACGCAGCTCCTCCCGCAGGCGGGAGAGGAGGGGCGGCGAGGCGGGAGAGGGCGTGGCCATCGAGATCTACTATGCGTCCGGAAGCCGGCCCGAGCCCAGCGCCTCGGCCACCGCGTCCAGCAGGCGCGCCCGCGGTACCGGCTTGCCGAGCACCTCGCGAGCGCCCAGGGCCCGGGAGCGCTCGCGGTGGGTGTCGCCGGTGCGGGAGGTGATCACCAGCACCGGCAGCCCGGCGAGGCCGGGATCCCGGCGCAGCTCCTCCATCAGCTCGAAGCCGTGCAGGACGGGCATCTCGAGATCCGTGAGGATCAGATCGGGGGCGCTCGCCCGCGCCTCGGCCAGGGCGTCGGCGCCGTCGACCGCGCAGCGCACCTGGTAGCCCGCCGCGCGCAGGGTCTTCTCCAGGTGACGGCGCACGGAGAGGGAGTCGTCGACCACCAGCACCTCCGGCGCGCGGGGCAGGGCGGGCCCCAGCTCGGAGGCGGGGAGGAGGCGCGCGCCGAGGGAGGCCGAGAGCAGGCTGGAGACGTCCATCACCAGGAGCAGGTGTCCGTCGCCCGCCAGCACCGCCGAGGAGTAGAGGGGCAGCTGGCCCAGGATGGGACCCAGGGGCTGGAGGAGGCCCTCGCTGCGCCCCACCAGGCGGTCCACGATCACCGCGGCGTTGCTCTCGCCGTGACCGACGATGACCACCGGCCGCCGGCGGGGCCCGCTGCTCTCGCGGGGCGGCAGGTGGAGGATCTCCCGGGGGTCCACCGTGCGCAGCTCGTCGCTCTCCCAGCGCAGGCGGCGCTTGCCCTGCAGCTCCCGGCGATCGACGAGCATCGTCTCCCGGACGGCGGCCAGGGGCAGCGCGAGGCGGTGGCCGCCCGTCTCGACCTCGAGGACCGGGAGGATGGCCACGCTGGCGGGCACCCGCAGCAGGAAGCGGGTGCCGCCTCCCTCGACCGGCGCCACCGAGATGACCCCGCCCAGGCTGGCGACCCGGTGCGCGACGGCGTCGAGCCCCACCCCCCGGCCCGCCAGGGCGTCGGCCTCCTGCCGGGTCGAGAAGCCCGGCGTGAAGATCAGATCGCAGGCCCGGGCGTCGCTCAGGGAGGCGGCCTCCTCGGCCGGGAGCAGGCCCCGGCTCACCGCCGCCTCACGCAGGCGGGCGGGCTCGAGGCCGCGGCCGTCGTCCACCACCTCGAGCAACACGGTCGGGCCCTCGCCGCGGGCCAGGAGGCGCAGGTGGCCGGCCGGCGCCTTGCCCGCCGCCACGCGCTCGGCTGGTGCCTCGATGCCGTGAGCGATCGCGTTGCGGGTGAGGTGGAGGAGGGGATCGGCGAGGGCCTCGGCGACCGCCCGATCGAGCTCGGCCTCGCCCCCGTCGAGCTCGATCTCCACCTGCTTGCCCTCCTGGGCGGCCCACTCCCGCACGGGGGCGAGGAAGCGGCGCAGCAGCTCCTCCATCGGGATGAAGCGCAGGTGGGTGAGCCCGTCCTGGTAGTCGGCGGCCAGGCGGCTGACCTCCTCCAGGTCGCTCTCCACCTCGCGGGAGAGGCGCAGGAGCGCGGCGACCGACTCCCCCAGCTCGTGATCGAGGGCCGCGAGATCCCGGGCGAGGATGTCGGCCTCGTCGTAGCGCTCGACCCCGGCCTCGGCCTCCTCGTCGGTGGGCTCCGGAGGCAGGGCGAGGGAGACGGGGCGGGAGACCAGGTACTCGTCGACCCGGGTCCAGAGGCTGCGCCGGCGGCTGCCGATGCGCAAGGAGAGCTCCCGCAGGCGGCCGCCCGCATCGCTGAGGCGGCTGCGGGCCGCCAGCAGCTCGCCCCCGCGGAGGAGCAGCTGATCGAGCTTGCCCGAGGGCACGCGGAGGGAGGCTCCCACCGGTGCGGCCGGGGCCGCGGGCGCGGGAGAGGGGGGCGGCGCCTCGGCGGGGGCGCCCGGCAGGCTCCGCTCCAGCTCGGCCAGGCGCACGGCCAGGGCCTCGATCTCGGCTGCTGCCGGCGCCGCGCCGCTCTCCCGGAAGCGGCCGAGGGTCTCCTCGAGGCCGTGGCAGAGCGCCTGGGTCTCCCGCCGGCCGGCGGTCCCGGCGGCGCCCTTGAGGGTGTGCACGGCCCGGAAGAAGTGGCGGATGGCCTCGGTGGCCTCGCTGGCGAGCCCCGTCCGCAGCCCGGCGAGGGCCTCGCGGGCGGTGGCGAGGTGCCCCTGGGCCTCCTCCAGGAAGAGGGCCTCGAGCTCCCGCACCTCCTCGGCGTCGAGCTCGGCGTGGATCGAGGTGGCCTCCTCGTCCTCCTCCTCGTCGCCCAGATAGGCGCGGGCCGCCGACCTCGCCTCCTCGACGAGGTCCCGGGCCAGCTCGCTCGCCCGCTGCGCCTCCGCCGGATCGGCCAGGCGCTCCAGGCAGGCGCAGAGGCGCAGGGAGAGATCCACCGCGGCCGGCGTCGCCGGCTGCCGGCCGACGCTCAGGTCGGAGAGCAGATCGAGGAAGGCGGTGGCCAGGTGGCTGACGTCCTGCCTGCCGGCGATGAGCGCCGTGGCGGGCAGCCCCTCCAGGGTCTCCCGCGCCCGGGCAGCGGCGCGCTGCCGCTCGGCCGGACGGCTGGCGTCGAGGGCGGCGAAGAGCTCGCCCTGCACCGTGGCGCAGAGGCTGCCCACCTCCTCGCCGAGGGCCTCCGCCAGCTCCGCCACGGGCTCGGAGTCCGGGAGGGAGGACGCGGTGGCCTCGAAGATCTCCGCGCCCACCTCGAAGTCGAGGAGGCAGGCCTCGTTCGCCTCGGCCTTGCCCTCCTCGATGTTGGCGATCATCCGCTCGAGGGAGGTCACCGCGGCGCCGGCGAGCTCCGGCGCCACCAGGGCGTGGTCCCCCGTCGCCTCGCCGATCCGCTCGAAGGCCGCCAGCAGGTACCCCACCAGCACGTGGAGGTGGGAGAAGCCCATCAACCCCGAGACCCCCTTGAGGTTGTGCACGTGGGCCGCCAGCCGCTCCAGCTCCGCCCGCCCGAGGGCCTGCCCCCGATGCGCCGGGGCGAGCAGCTCCCGGATGTGACCCAGGTGATCCCGCGCCTCCTCCAGGAAGGAGTCGAGGAGCTCGGGATCACCTTTCACTCGATGTCACCCTCGGTCTCGTCACCGCGCACGCGTTCGCGCACGCGCTCGCGCTCGGCTTCTCCCGGGTCCCCCTCGTCGTCATCTTCCTTCGTGGAGCCCCCGTGCGCGTGCGCGTGCGCGTGCTCGTGCGCGTGCTCGTGCGCGTGCTCGTGCGCGTCTTCACCCGGAGTCTCCTCGGCCCCCTCGCCGGTCGAGCGCTCCCCGTGGACCCGGCCCAACGCCTCCTCGAACAGCTCCCCGACCCGCGCCCGCGCCATCTCCGCCGCCGCCTCCAGCGCGTCGCGCTCGGGATCCTCTCCCTCCGCGCGCTTCTGGGCGGCCAGCAAGGCCTCCAGCCGGGCCAGCGAGGACTCGATCTCGTCGCGGCGCTCGAGGAGGGTCCGCTTCACCTCCTCGGTGAGCTCGCGCTCCACCTTGAAGGCGGCGATGGCCTCCATCAGCCTTCCCGAGAGGGTCTGCAGCTGCTCCACCGCCTCGGAGGTCAGGCCCACCTGATCGGCGGTCTCGCCCGCGACCCGGCGGATGTCCTCGACCATCTCCACCAGGTGGCCGGTGCCCATGGCGTGCTCCTTGGCCGAGGCGTGGATCTCCTCGATGAGGAGGTTGGAGCGCCCCACCACCTGCCGGATGTCGGCCAGGCTGCGCCCCGCCGAGTCGGCCATCCGCACGCCGCCCTCGACCTTGGTGCGCACGCCCTCCATCGCCTCGGCCAGCTCTCCCACGCCGGCCTGGATGCCGTCGATCAGGCGGGCGATCTCCCGGGCCGAGGAGCTCGAGCGCTCGGCGAGCTTGCGCACCTCCTCGGCCACCACCGCGAAGCCCTTGCCGGCGACGCCGGCCCGCGAGGCCTCGATGGCCGAGTTCAGGGCGAGCATGTTCGTCTGGGCCGAGATGTCCTCGATCAGCTCCACGGCCTGGTTGATCTCCAGCGAGCGATCTCCCAGCTCCTTGAGGCGGCGGGCGGCGAGGGCCACGTCCTGGCGGATGGCGTGCATGCCCTGCACGGTGTCGTCCACGGCGGCGGCCCCCTCCGAGGCGGCATCCGTGGCGCGGCGGGCCGCGTCGAGCGCCGCGTCCGAGGCCTCGGCCACGGTGCGCATCGAGCTGGCCACCACCCGCATGTGCTCGGCGGCGCCGTCGATGCGGGCGCCCTGGAGGGTCGCGCCCTCGTCCACCCGGGCCTGGGCGGCGCGGATCGCCTCGGCGGCGTCGGCGACCTCCTGGGCCGAGTCGCGCACCTCCACCGCCAGACCACCGATCGAGCCCAGCATCTGGTTGAGGGCCTCGCCCACCGAGCCCAGGGCGCCCTCCGTCCGCTCCACCCGCACCGAGAGGTCGCCCTGGCTGGCCCGGGAGACCTGGGCGAGCAAGCTGACGATGCTG
Source organism: Deltaproteobacteria bacterium (assembly GCA_029210625.1). Lineage (NCBI taxonomy): Bacteria > Pseudomonadati > Myxococcota > Myxococcia > Deltaproteobacteria bacterium. The sequence continues at coordinate 16,126 of JARGFU010000046.1, forward strand.
GCCTGCAGGCGCTCCTTGTCCTCCTCGGACTGGATCAGGCCGACGATGCGGTCGAGCATGGCGTTCACCGCGCGGGCGAGCTCGCCGAGCTCACCGCTGACCCTCACCGTCGAGCGCTCGTCGTACTCGCCGTCCCGGATGCGCTCGGCCACCCGGGTCAGATCGCGGATCGGGCGCACGACCCGCCGGCTGACCATCACCACCGCCAGCAGCGCCACCGCCAGGGTGAGCAGCCCACCGAAGAGGAGCCCTCGGTCCAGGATCTGCTGCAGCCCGTCGCGCCGGCGGCGGAAGTCCTTCACCATCTCCTCGAGGCGGCCGAGGCGGGCGACCTGCTCCTCCTGCGACTCGCGGATCGCCTCGGGGATCTCCTCGAAGAGCACGCTGCCCGCCCCCGAGAGGGAGAGGCGCAGGGCCAGGAGGTAGGAGGTGCCGCGGATCGGGGTCACCAGCCACATCCAGCGCTCCCCCTCCTCGAAGGTGCGGGTGACCACGGTGCGGCTGCCCGGCAGCCCCGTGGGCTCCGGGGTCGGGGCGGGCGGCTCGGGGCGGGCCTCGCCCTCGCCCTCCCCGGGGCCGGCGGGGGGCGGGGCAGGCGGCCGGGCGAGGTTGATCGCCGAGCGCAGGTTCACGGCCTCCTGCTCGATCAGGGCGGCGAGCTCGGGCAGCACGGCGAGGGGCGTCCCCGGATCGTGCACCTGATGGAGGAGGAGCTTGCGGCTCTCGAAGTCCACGAGGGCCGCCTGGCCCCGGTCGGGCAGGTTGCGGTCGCGGATCTCGATCAGGCTCTTCTGGGCGGCGAGCCGGGCGGCGGTGCGCTCGGCGGCGGGGAGGGCCAGCAGGGCGCGCTCGACGTCCTCGACGAGATCCACCGTGCGCTCCCGCCACTGCAGGCGCAGCGCGCTCTCGAGGGTCTCGTGGGCGCGCTCCATCGCCCGCCCGATCTCCTGCTCCCCCTTGCTCCGCGCGCTGCGGGTGTCGGCCTCGAGGGACTCGAGCTGTCGTCCGAGCTCTCCGAGGTCCTGGCGCACCTGACCGTAGCCGAGGAGGACGATGCCCACCGGTGCGGCGGCCACCAGCACCAGGAAGGTCACCAGGAGGAACTGCACCCGGGCGAAGAGCTGCTGGCCCCCCGGCTCACTGCGTCGCCTGCGTCCCTGGCTCATCGCTCCCGGCTCTCCTTCATCGCTCGGTCTCGTCGAGGGTGGTCCAGCGCCGCACCTCCTCGGTCCAGATCCCGGCCAGCGCTCCCGGGGAGAGCAGCGACCAGCTGCGGCCGTCGGCGCTCACCGCCCCCTGCAGGGGACCGGCAGCGGCCGGCGCGCCGCCCGGGAGGGGCAGGGCCTCCTGGATCCCGTGGGTGGCCTCGATCGGGATGGCCGCGCGCAGCTCGCCCTCCCGCAGGACCAGGACCGACGCGCCCGGGCGCGCCGCCCCCGTGGTGGGCAGGTCCGGGAGGCGCAGGACCGGCAGGACCCGGCCCCGGCGCGAGGTGGCGCCCAGCACCCAGGGTGGGGCGCCCGGCACGGGGGTGACCGAGCCCAGCGCGAAGACCTCCTCGACCGCGCTCACCGGGATGGCCACGGAGACGCCCGCGAGCTCGCAGAGGCAGACCCGCATCAGGGGCACACTCCCTAGCGCTCCGTGCCGAGCAGGCGAGCCGCGGCGGCCGCGAGATCCTCGGGCGAGAAGGGCTTCACCAGGTACTCGTCCGCGCCCTGCCGCTTGCCCCAGATCTGATCCGCCTGCTGATCCTTCGAGGTCACGATGATGATCGGGATGCTGGCGTAGGTCGGATCGCGCTTGAGGTCCCGGCAGAGGGCGAAGCCGTTCTTGCCGGGCATGATCACGTCGAGGATGAGCAGGTCGGGCGGCTCGAGGCGCACCATCCGCTCGGCCTCCTCCCCGTCCACCGCGGTGAGGATGCGGTGCCCGAGGGTGGAGAGGACCTTCTGGAAGATCCGCAGCTCGGTGGGTGAGTCATCGGCGATGAGGATCGTCTTCGACATGGCGTCCGCAGGAGAGAATTCTGCCACAAGAGCCGATCCAAACCCCACCTCATGGCGAGACTCTTCGTCGCCGGGCGTCAGGAGGGGTAGGGTGGACCTCAGCATGGGCGTCGCGCTCTCCCTCTCGATCCTGGCCAGCTTCCTCCTCGGCGGGCTGGTGGCCTTCACCTCCTGGCTGGGGTGGAGGACCGGGCTGAAGCTCGAGCTGGCGCTGCTGGTCTTCACCGGCCTGCTCCTCGCGGGCTTCGTGCTCGAGCGCGGCGCGCGCCGCAAGAAGGCGCCCCTCCTCGCGGCCTGGCCCCTCCTGCTGGCGATCGGCGGCGGCGCGCTCGCCGGGCTCTCCTTCCTCCTCGGGGGCGGGCCGGCGATCTATCCGCCGGTCATCGAGCGCTCGATCGATCTCGGCGCCTGGACCCTCGCCGGGGGCGGCGCCGCCGGGGCGCTGGTGGCGCTGATCTTCGGGGCGCTGGCCACCCGCGAGGGCGGGGCGCTGCGCGCCGCAGCGGGGCTGCTCTGCTGCGGCCTCGGCCTGCTCTCCCTGCAGCCCGCGCTGGCCGCGGCGGGGCAGCCCACGGTGGGCCCCCTGGGGCTGGGGGTGGCCGTGGCGGCGGTGGTAGCCTACCGGCTCACTCGCCGGTCGTGATCCGGACCAGGTTCAGGTCCTGATCCCAGGCCAGGATCTGGCCGTGCTCCAGCTCGTTCCAGCCGGTGGTGTCCGCCACCAGCGTGCTCACGACGACGGTCCGCAGGGCGTCGTGGGAGAGGCGCAGGGGGTGGTTGGCCGGGGTGTCGGCGTCCAGGCCGCAGACCTCGCAGGTCTCGATGGCCCCGAGCTCGGTCCACCAGAGCGGGCGGGCGCCGACCCGGGAGGCCACGAGGGCGCGGCCGTTGGTCGCGACCAGGTCCAGGGTGGAGTGGCCGTCGCCGCTCACCGTGGTGGCCAGGTGCTCGACCCGGGTGATCGTCCGGGAGAGGGCCGCGGCGACGTCGGCGGCCGCCGGGTGGTGGGTCTTGAGCAGATCCGCCTCGGCCAGCTCGGCGAGGAAGACCGCGAAGACGTGCTCGGTGTCCGTGTCACCGGCGATGGCGCGCTGCAGGAAGGAGGGCAGCCCCTCGACCAGGGACGGGCGCAGGTCCCCGAAGCCGGCGACGGTGCCGTCGTGGGCGAAGAGCCAGTTGTGGTGGCGGAAGGGGTGGGTGTTCTCCTCGCGGTAGCCGCCCACCGTGGCGCGCCGCAGGTGGACGATCGCCGCCGGGGCCTTCACCCCCGCGAGGAGCTCGAAGGCGCCGTGCTCGGCGAGGGAGCCCGGCCCCTTCTGCACGAGGGCGTGGCCGTTCGAGACGTAGCCGGCGCCGACCGCCCCCGGCTCCTCCGCGCCCTCCGGCCGGTGGAAGACCGGCTCGAGGAGGCGCAGTCGGCAGGGGAGGAGTCCAGCATCCGACTGCATCAACGCGATCAGCATATCTAGATCCTAGCGTCTGGTAGGGCTCCTTGGCCACCGGTTCCCACGATTGCAGGGCCTCGGGTAGAATCGGTGCCGCTTTTCACCCGAGGGGAGAAGACTGCGTAATGAGCGAAGAAGTAGCGATCGGCATCGATCTTGGCACCTCGAACTCCTGCGTCGCCGTTCTGATCGACGGCCAGCCCTACGTCATCCCGAACGAGTGGGGTGAGCAGACCCACGCCTCGGTCGTCTCCTTCCTCGAGGACGGCACCGTACAGGTGGGCAACGCGGCCAAGCGCGACATCATCACCCGCGCCGACCGTACCGTGTACTCGGCGAAGCGGCTGATCGGCCGCTACTACTTCTCCGACGAGGTGAAGAAGGCCCAGGCGGTGATGCCGTACACGATCGTCGAGGGCGAGAACAACTCGGTGAGGATCCAGATCGGCGAGGACACCTTCGCCGTCCAGGAGATCTCCGCCCTGGTGCTCAAGGAGATGAAGGCCGTGGCCGAGGGCTACCTCGGCCGCCCGGTGAACAAGGCCGTCATCACCGTCCCCGCCTACTTCAACGACAACCAGCGCCAGGCGACCAAGGACGCCGGCACCATCGCCGGCCTCGAGGTGCTGCGGATCATCAACGAGCCCACCGCGGCCGCGCTGGCCTACGGCTTCGGCCGGCAGATCGACCAGCGGGCGGTGATCTACGACCTGGGCGGCGGCACCTTCGACGTCTCGATCCTCGAGATCGGCACGGACGTCTTCGAGGTGCTCTCGACGGCCGGCGACACCTACCTCGGCGGCGACGACTTCGACGACCGGATCATGATGTGGCTGGCCGACTCCTTCCAGCAGAAGCACGGCATCGATCTGCGCCAGAACCGCTACTGCCTGCAGATGCTCAAGGAGGCCTCGGAGCGGGCCAAGATCGACATCTCCAACACCGGCCACGCCCAGATCTTCGTCGAGGGCGTCTGCCAGACCCCCGAGGGGCAGGTGCTCAACCTCGAGACATCCCTCGATCAGGACACCTTCACCACCATGGTGATGGACCTCGTGCAGCGCACCTTCAAGGTCTGCGACGAGGCGCTCCAGGCCGCCCGCCTCACCGCCGGGGACATCGACGCGGTGATCCTCGTCGGCGGGCCCACCCGGCTGCCCATCATCCGCAACTCGGTGATGCACTACTTCCAGAAGGAGCCGATGGAGGGCGTCGACCCCGACGAGGTCGTGGCCCTCGGCGCGGCCATCCAGGGCAACGCCCTCCTCGACGCCCAGACCGACGCCTACCTCCTCGACGTGACCCCGCTCTCGCTGCGCATCGGCACGGTGGGCGGCTACGCCGAGAAGATCATCGACAAGAACACCCCCATCCCCATCGACCGCACCCGGACCTTCACCACCAGCCGGGACGGCCAGGACCGGGTGAACATCAAGATCTACCAGGGGGAGTCGAAGCGGCAGGACGAGTGCGAGGCGCTCGGCCAGTTCGAGTTCTCGGGCTTCCGCATCGGCTACCGGGGCGAGGTCTCCATCGAGGTGACCTTCGAGATCGACACCAACGGCATCCTCCACGTCTTCGCCACCGACGTGGAGACCGGCCAGCAGGCTGCCACGACCATCTCCCTCTCCTCCGGTCTCAACGAGGACGACATCGCGCAGATGGGCGAGCGGGCGGCCGACCTCGAGCTGGCGCGGCACCAGAACTAGGAGAAGCACCAGATGGATCCCCAGTTCGAGATCGAGTGCCAGATCCTGGCCCAGTCCATCGACGGCATGGACTACTACCAGATCCTCAAGATCGCGCAGGGCGCGACCGGCGGTGAGATCAAGCGGGCCTACTACCAGGAGAGCCGCGCCTTCCACCCGGACAAGTTCTACCACCTGCCCGACGACGACCTGAAGCTGAACGTCCACAAGATCTACAAGCGGATCACCGAGGCCTACACGATCCTGCGGGACGCCGAGGCCCGGGCGAAGTACACCGCCGACATCAACGGGCCCGAGCGCGCCAGCAAGCTGCGCTACACCGAGGCGAGCGAGGCCGAGCTCAAGAAGGCCAAGGAGGAGGAGACCGGCAAGACGCCGCAGGCGCGGCAGTGCTACCGGGAGGCCACCCTGGCCATGCAGCAGAAGCGCTGGCAGCACGCCGAGCGGCAGCTGAACATGGCGCTGATGTACGAGCCGGGGAACACCCTCTTCAAGGAGAAGCTGGAGGAGGTCCGCAAGAACCTCAAGGGCAGCTCGTCGGGCGGCTTCTCCATCCGCTAGAAGACCCGGGCGATGGTCCTCGACCTCATCGCGCTCGGCGCGATCCTGCTCTTCGCCCTCATCGGGGCGATGACCGGGGCGCTCTCCCAGGTCGTCCACCTCCTGGGCATCGTCGCGGCCTGGGCCACCGCCCGCTTCGTCGGCCTGGCCATCGGCCCGCGGATCGCCGCGGAGCTGAAGATGCCCGCCATCGTCGGGGTCGCCCTCTCGGCCCTGGCGCTGGGCGCGGTGGCCTTCATCCTGGTCCACGTCTTCGGGCGCTGGCTGCTGCGCCGCCTGCAGGGGACGCGGGGTCCGGGGCCGGCGGACCGCGCGGCCGGGGTGCTCCTCGGGGCCGTGAAGAGCGCGGCCATCGTCTGGTGCCTCCTCTCGGTGCTGGTCTTCTTCGACCGGCCGCTGAAGGGCCTGGGCTGGAAGATGGATCTGGCCGGCTCCGAGGTGGCGGGCCTGGTGCGTCAGCACAACCTCCTGGCCCACACCGGACTGCCCCTGCCCGAGCTCGAGCGGGCGCTCTCCGGCGTCCGCCAGCGCACCGGCGGCGGGGCCGCGGCCTCGGCCACCGGGGCCGGCCCCCTGCAGGGGAGCAGCGCCGCCGAGTCGAAGGCCGCCCGGGAGCTGGCGAAGGATCCGCGGATGCGCCGCCTGGCCGCGGATCCCCAGGTGCAGGAGGCCCTCCAGAAGGGGGACTACGTCACCGTCCTGCGCCGGCCCGAGGTCCTCGAGCTGCTCGCCGATCCCGACGCCCGGGCGAAGCTGCTGCAGTTCTCGGCGGCGGGTGGTGCTCCCTGAGTCCGGGAGCAACTTGCGAGGGAGGGGAGCTGAAGCCTAGGATTCCAGGTGGAGGACGGGGATTCCTTCAGCAGCGAGTCGGACGCATCGGGCGGTCTGCGGTGAGTCCAGGAAGGGCATCTTGAGCGACCACCCCCCCATGGACGACGCGCCTGCCGGCGCCGCCGCCGCCGATCCGAGCGCCGCGGCCGACGAGCTCGCCATCGACCTCGACGCCCCGGAGGAGCTCACCCCGGACGGCGTCGTGCCGCGCTTCCGCGGAGGGCTCACCCTCAAGCGGAACTCGGAGGGGGGCACCTACGACGTCCACGATCGCCGGAGCGGCAAGACCTTCACCCTCTACGAGTTCGAGGTCTCCGTGGCCCGGATGCTGGACGGGGAGCGGCAGGTCTCGGTGCTCATCGAGGATGCCGGCCGCCTGGGAATCCCGGTGGACCTGGCGGGCCTGCAGAAGTTCGTCCGGCAGCTGCACGCCTACGGCTTCCTGGCCGCCCCGGGAGAGGGGGAGGAGGAGGAGCCGCCCGCCTGGGAGGAGCGGCAGCCCTGGAGCGAGGAGACGCGCACCCTCTTCCGCAGCGGCGTCCGGATGATGCGGCTGGGCCGCCCGGACGACGCCCGGGGTTATTTCGAGGCCATCCTCGACAGCGATGCAGCGCACCCCGAGGCGATCGAGATGCTCGAGATGATCGAGGAGGGCCAGTCGCTGCGGTCCGCCCCCATCGGCTCGACCCGCGACCACAGCCAGGGCTCCCTCAAGCCGATCGGCGAGAAGGGGCGCTCCCTCTGGCCCCTGGTGGCCCTCGGCTCGGTCCTGATGATCGGGGCCGTCGCCATCACCTATCTGATCGTGAACCGCGCTCCGACCGTGGCGGCCCTCGCCCCACCCCCGGCGCCAGCTCAGCCGGTGACGCCGCCCCCGCCGGCGGCCGAGCCCGAGGCGCCCCCCTCCGCGCCAGCGGCCGCCCCCGATCCGGGGACCCCCACCGGGGAGGCCGCGCCCGCACCCGAGCCGGAGCCCGAGCCCGAGCCGGAACCGGAGCCGGCGCCGGCGCCCGAGCCCGAGCCGGAGTCCGCGGCGACGCTCCGGGAGGTCACGCGCCCGGTCCTGGTCGAGCTCGGTGCGCGGACCGACGGCGTGGTGGGCTGGAAGGCGAAGAGCGGCCGCAAGGTGAAGAAGGGGGCGCTCCTCGCCACCCTCCGGGGCGGCCTGCGGCCCAACCCCCGGCGCACGGCGGCCGAGAAGAAGGTGCGGGAGCTGGAGCAGATGGCGAAGCAGGATCCCGCCTACCAGGAGTTCCTGGCCAAGGCCCGCAAGGAGCGGGATCGCCTGCCGAAGCAGATCCGCAGCACCCTGAAGGTGAAGGCGCCGACCACCGGCATCCTGGAGATCCTCCAGCCGAAGGGGAGCGTCGAGAAGGGCGCGGCCCTCGGCCGGATCGTCGGCAACAAGGGCTGGTGGCTCCACGCCGAGCTCTCCGGGCCGGCCCCGGCGGCCGGGCAACCCTGGGTGGTCGCCGGCGAGAAGGAGGGGCAGCGCTCCACGGGCAAGCTCCTGCGGGTGGGGGAGGGGGAGGACTCCCGCCCGGTGATCATCGTGATCCCCGCCGGAAAGGCCCACGCCTGGCTGCGGGGCGCCGATCCGACGACCCTCCGCCTCGAGCCCGGACCCTGAGCCCTTCGAGTCATCGCCTCATGCGTCGCCTCCTCCTGCTCCTCGCTCTCCTCACCTGCGTCCCGGCAGCGCACGCCACGACGGGGGACGCCAAGATGGCCCTCCTGGGCCTGCGGCCCACCACCGACGCCAGCCGCGCCGAGACCGACGTCCTCGAGCTCGGCCAGGCCCAGCGCCTGCGGGACACGGCCTCCAGCGTGCTCGAGGCGGTCTCGGGCACCCACATGCTCGACCACGAGACGATCACCCAGCTGCTGGGCCGCTCCTACCTCGTGGACCTCTTCGCCTGCGGTGAGAGCAGCGCCTGCGTCGAGAAGCTCTCCCGCCCCCTGATGAAGCACGGCGTGCACACGGTGATCGTCGGTGACTACTACCAGGTGAAGGCCGGCTACCGGATGCGGATCCGGGTCATCGACCTCGAGACGAGGCGGGAGCGGGCCACCGTCGAGCTGGACCTGCCCCTCAAGGATGCCACCAGCCTCCCGGTCTGGCGGGAGAGCCTGGCGACCCTCTTCGACGACACCGGGTCGCTGCGGATCGTCACCAACGTCGAGGGCTACGCCTGTACCCTCGATGGGGCGCCCTGCGACTTCCTGGAGCCGGGGCTGATCGCCGGCGTGAAGGAGGGGGAGCACCTCCTGGTCCTCACCCGCGCGGGCCACAAGTCCGCCACCCAGGGCGTGAGCGTGAAGCGAGGGGTGGAGCAGCGCGTCGTGCTGCCCCTCGAGGCCCAGCCGATGAAGGTGCAGCGGGCGCCCGATCCCAAGATGCCCCTGCCGGCCTTCCCGGAGCCCAGCGAGGAGGTCGAGGTCATCCCCTTCGGCTACGTCCGCCTCCTCCTGGTCGCCGACGATCACAACAGCGGTGATCTCGAGGACTTCGTGGTCGACGCCGATCCCTCCCGGGAGAGGGAGCTCACCCTCACCGGCCTGCCCATGCCGGCCCTCCTGGGGGTCGGCCTCCAGAGCCCCCAGCTCGACTCCGGCTGGGTCCTGCGCGGCGGCGTGGCCGCCGGCTTCATCAAGACCTCGGTGCCCGAGCTGGACTCGGCCTACGCCGAGGCCGAGCAGGAGGACTGGGGCACGCGGGTGGTGCTCGGCCTGGCCGGCAGCATCGTCAACAGCCTGGCGGCGGGCACCCAGACCCTCCCCGAGGGCTTCGGCGATCTGGCCCCCACCATGGTCGGGGTGCAGCTCACCCAGACCCTGGGGCCGATGGTGATCGAGGCCTTCGGCGGCCGCTTCCGCAGCCAGTTCACCGAGGACGGCGAGTGGTCCTCCGGCTCGGCCAGCCCGGCGCCGACCTTCGCCCTGCGCCTGGCCTACCTGGACGAGGACCGGGTCGGCAGCCTCTACGGCGAGGAGCAGCCCCTGACCCTGTCGATCTCGGGAGCCTTCACCCTCCTGCGGGTCGGGGTGGGAGAGGAGGAGTGGGTCGACGCCACCTTCGTCGGGGCCACCCGCCCGGTGATCGAGGACCTGCCCACCTGGCTCCTCTCCGCCGAGCTCTTCGTCCCCTTCGGCCAGCGAGGGAGCCTGGCGGGCGAGTTCTACCTGGGCGACGGCGCTCACCTCTTCGAGGGGGCGCTGCTCCAGGGCCACCGCTTCGATCCCACCACCGGCCTCCACTGGCAGCTGCGCGCCGCCGGCGGCTGGCTCCAGGTGATCTGGGCCTTCACCGACACCCTCGAGCTGCGCCTGACCGGCGGCCAGGAGCAGATCGTGAACGGGCTCCAGCTCGGCTTCGATCCGGCGGAGGGCACCCCCATCCACTGGAACCGCCTCGTCGCCCTCGGCGCGGTCTGGAGGCCCTTCGACAACCTCTCGGTGGGCCTGCAGCTCCACCGGATCGACACCAAGTACGATCGCGGGCCCCGCACCGATCTCCACGGCGTCGCGCTGGCGACCCAGCTCTCGTTCTAGAGCGCTAGCCGGCCAGGAGGTAGAGCCAGGCCACCCCGAGGGCGGTCGTGAGGAGCCCCAGCGGCAGCCCGACCTTCAGGTGATCGAGGAAGCCCAGGCCCCCGACCTCCCGGGCGCTCTCGGCCACGATGATGTTGGCCACCGAGCCCAGCAGGGTCAGGTTGCCGGCGAAGGTCGAGGCCACCGTCAGCAGCTCCCAGGCGAGGGTCGCCTCGGGCAGCGCCTCGACCTGCTCCTGGATCACGAGGATGAAGGGCACGTTCGAGACGACGTTCGAGCCGACCAGGAAGATCCCCGCCGTGCGCGCCCAGCCGCCGAGGCTCTCCATCCCGCCCGGCGCGAGGGGCAGGCGCTCGAAGGCCCAGGCCGGCGCGCCGCTGCGCAGGAGCCCCTCCACCACGATGAAGAGGCCGGCGAAGAAGAGGAGCAAGGAGAAGTCGATCCGGGACCAGAGCAGGCGGGTGTCCCGGCGGTGGAGGAGCATCAGGGCGACGAAGCCCGTGGTCGCGGCCCAGGCCAGGTCCGCGCCGGCCGTGTAGGCCAGCGCCGTCGCGCCGATCACCATCAGGGTGAGGGCCGAGCGGCGGCTCACCGGGGAGGGGCTGCCCCGCCCCGCGAGGGCGGCCCGGCCCAGGACCTGGCGGAAGAAGAGCCAGAGCAGCCCGTGGTTCAAAGCCAGGCTGAGGATCGCGAGGGGGCCGACCAGCAGGAGGTGATCCCGGTAGGAGAGCCCGCCCAGGACGGCGCAGAGCATGTTCTGGGGGTTGCCCACCAGGGTGCCGACGCTGCCGGTGTTGGCCGCCGTCGCCAGGGCGAGGAGGAAGGGCAGGGGAGGCAAGCCGTGGCGCTGCACGATGCGCACCACCAGGGGCGCGCCCAGCAGGCAGACCGCGTCGTTCGTGATGAAGGCGCCGAGGATGCCCGCGCCCCAGACGATGATCCCCAGCAGGCGGGCCGGCGTGCGGGCGACGCGGACGAGGGTCTCCTCGATGCTCTCGAAGAAGCCGTCGAGGGCGAGGAAGGCCCCCATCCCCATCACGCCGAAGAGGAGCAGGATCGTCGGTCCGTTGATCGCGCCGATCGCGTCTTCGGGCGTGAGGACCCCGAAGACGACGCAGGCGACGGCGCCGAGCAGGGCGCCGGCCGGACGATCCAGGCCGAGCCGCGCCACCCGCCGCGCGGAGATCAGCACATAGGTCGCGACGAAGATCGCGATGCCGGGCCAGCCCATCCCCTTCCTCCCTCAAAGCAAAACGGCCCCCCGGCAGAGCCGGAGAGCCGTTTGCGTCAGACGAGATACGAATCGATCAGGTGGTCGAGTCGTTGTTCTCGGAGAAGTCCTTGAGGTTCTTG
>JARGFU010000047.1 GCA_029210625.1 Deltaproteobacteria bacterium
AGCGATGCACCCCTCTCCTGCGAGGCGTCTGCGGCACCGCCCCGTCCACCCATCGAAGCCTCGGAGACCTGGTGCGGGGAGCTCGCCCCGGAGCTCCCCGACCCGCGCCTCGCGCTCCTCGCCGCGCTGGTCGAGCAGGCCGAGGCCAGCGCGCCCGGAGAGGCCCCCTTCCGCACCCTGGCCCGGCGGGGACTGCCCGCGCTGCACCTGCTGGAGGGGGCCTGGCAGCAGCCGGCGGCCTTCCTCGGCCTTCAGGGGCGGCCCCTCAGCGAGGCCGCCAGCGCGGCCCTGCGCTCCGAGCTGGACTCGGCGCTCGAGGAGGCCGTGGGCGACCACCTGCGCCAGGAGGCCCTCGCCCGCCTCGACCGGCTGGAGGGTCAGCTGCGTGGCCTGGTCGAGGAGCTTCAGGGCGGGGGACCGCGGCCCCGCCTCGCCGCCCTCTTCGCGCACCTCGAGGCCCTCCCCTTCGAGGCGCGCGCGAGCCTGCTGCGCGGCCTGGGCCTCTCCGATCCCCGCCCCTGGCTGAACGCCGACGCCGCCCCCCACCTCTTCGAGGCGCACCACCGCGGGATGCTCGAGGATCCCGAGGCGGCCCGCGCCCGGCTCCTCGAGGCCGGCGAGGCCGAGTTCATGCGCCACACCTTCACCTTCGAGGGGATGGCCGAGACCCTCTCCGGGCGGCTGGAGGCCCTGGAGGACGCCCGGGCCTTCGTCGAGGGCTGCGAGAGCCCCCTGCTCACCTTCCGGCCCCTCGCCCGGGAGCTGGCCGCCGAGCTCCCCGGCCTCGCGCGCCTGCACGAGGCTCAGCGAGCGACGCAGGGCGGCGTCCGGATCGAGGTGCCTCGGGAGGGCTGGAAGACCGACCTCACCCACGCCTTCCTCGGCAGCGACGAGCGGCTGGCCGAGACCCTCCTCCTCGCCGGCCTCGCCGATGAGGCGCAGGCCGACCTCGCCGGGCACCGCGCCGGCTTCGAGGCCACGGCCTTCCTCGCCTCCTTCCTCGCCCCCTCCCCCCTCTCGGGCGTCACCTCCGGCGCCAAGCGGGCCGCCGCGGCGCCGGTGGCCGGCCTCGCCGCCCGCCTCGAGGATCCCCGGGTGGCGGGTGCGCTCCTGCGCCTCGGGGTGCCGGTGGCGGAGAAGGCCGCGAGCAAGCTGGTGGGCAAGACCACGGGCGCCGCGATCCCCTCGGCGGTCGACCTCGTCGGCGCCCTCATCCAGGGCGACGGCCGCTACGACGCGCCGCTGGTGGACCCGATCAGAACGCCGCCGGCTCGACGATGATCGTCACCGGGCGCGTCTCGCGGACCGCCCCGCTGCCGCCCTGCTCGACCAGGTCGACGTTCACCGTCAGCAGCCGGGGCGAGGTCCCCGGCGTGAGGCAGCTGCCCAGCCCGGCCACGAGATCGAAGCCCAGGCGGGCCGCCGTCCCGGACCCATCCGTGATGCCCTGGGCGTAGCCGGTGAAGCCGTCGTCGTAGCCAACGCCGCCGAGATCGGCGGGGGTCGCCTGCGAGACGCAGGAGACCGCCGGCTGGGTGGTCGGCGCGATCCACTCCACCGCCTCCACGCGCTGGACGAAGCAGGTGGTGTCCGGGGTGCCCGCGTCACCGTCGTCGCGCACCTGCCCCCGGAGGTCCGAGGTGCCATAGCGCAGCAGGGCGTCGATCCCATCGACGACCCTGGTGTTCATGCCGGTGCCGTTGCTGTCGAGGGTGTAGCGCAGCACGCACTGCCCGGCGCTGGGCGGGACCCCCGCGCCGTTCAACCCCGTGCAGCACTGGTTGATGCCGCAGCTCCAGGTGGAGGGGCCGGTCTGGAAGGCGCAGACCGGGACGACGGCCCCGGTCTGGGTCGAGATCTCGTTGAGCTGGGTCGCGGCCGTGCTGTTGCTGCCCGACTGCATGGTGAGGACCCGGGCGCCGAGGGCCTGCAGGGCCGAGAAGGCCTCCTGCTTGGAGTGGGCGTCGAACACGGAGCCGGGCGGGTAGTCGGTGTGCACGTGGGAGTTCGCGTCGGTGATGTGGACCACGAAGGGGAGGGCACCGCTGCGGAAGCCCACGCCGCCGCGGCCGGCGCCCGTGTAGGCGGGGACGCTGTCCGCCGACCAGGTGCCGCAGGTACTGCTGGTGCCCGCGCCCCAGCTGGTCCCGGCCCCGGTGGCGACCTGGTAGAGGGACTCGTAGCCCGACTCGGGAGTGTCGAAGCCGTTGTGCAGGGCGAGCGCGTTGGCGCCCGCGACCGCGAGGGCGGCGTCGGTGGTGATCGGCTGCAGCAGGGTGAAGGGCCGGTCCCCGCTGGAGAAGCAGCCGAAGGGGGGGATCGGGTAGTCGTCCCAGCTCCCCACCCCGAAGGCGGCCCCGGCGACCTTGGTCTGGACGCCCGGGATGATCGTCTGGCCGATGTCGGTCTGGAGGTTGTTGATCTCGCCGCCCATCGAGCCGGTGGTGTCCATGTTGAAGAAGACGTCGGCCAGCTGGTGGCGGGGCTGGAAGAGGAGCCGCCGGGTCTGGGGGCCCAGCCGGTCCGAGACCACCACCCAGTCCGAGACCACGTCGTCGGGACCGTTGCTCTCGTCGCAGGGGTCGGTGCCGAGGGTCACCTCCACCAGATCGCTGGCGCCGTCTCCGTCGGAGTCCTCGACGATCCGGGCGTCGACCGGGAGGGCGGAGCAGTCCGGCTCCGCCGCGTCGGCCAGGCGATCCCCGTCGGAGTCGAGATCGCGGAAGTCGGAGATCCCGTCGCCGTCGCTGTCCACCGCCGCCGTCGTCAGGTCGGCGTCGCCCGCCTCGAGGGCGTCGAGGATGCCGTCGCCGTCGCTGTCGGCGTCCAGGGCGTCGATGGTGCCGTCGCCGTCGCTCTGGGCCGTCCCCTCCTCGGTGTCCGAGATGAAGTCCCCGTCGCTGTCGATCGAGTAGGGGTCGAGCCCCAGGGCGGTCTCGTCGGTGTTCGAGAGGCCGTCGCTGTCGAGGTCGTCGTCGCAGAGGTCGCCCAGGCCGTCGCCGTCGAGGTCGGCCTGGTCGGCGTTGTCGATCGCCGGGCAGTTGTCGAGGGCGTCGGCCGTCCCGTCTCCGTCGCCGTCGCAGACCATCGGATCCTCGACGTGGGAGATCGAGTCGCTCCCCTCGTCACAGGTGTCGATGGTGCAGGCCACCCCGTCGTCGAGGTCCACCGCGCTGCCCGGCTGGCAGCCGACCCCGGGGAGGCAGACCTCCACCCCGTCGCAGAAGGCCCCGTTGTCGCAGACCGAGGCGTCCGGCGCGTGCACGATCTCGTCGGCGTCCTCGTCGCAGCGGTCGGAGGTGCACACGATCCCGTCGTCCACCTCGGGCGGCGCGCCCGCCGTGCAGCCGAGGGTGAGGGAGCAACTCTCCACGCCGTTGCAGAAGAGTCCGTCGTCGCAGAAGGCGTCGTCGGCGACGTGCACGATCTCGTCGCCGACGAGATCGCAGAGGTCCCGGGTGCAGGGCAGCCCGTCGTCGACCGAGGGCACCACCCCCGCCTGGCAGACCCCCTCCACGCACTGCTCCTCGCCGGTGCAGAAGACGCCGTCGTCGCAGTCGGCGTCCGTCTCGCAGGGTGTCTCGCCGTTGACGGGGCCCGTGCTGCAGGAGGAGAGGAGGAGCGCGGCCGCGACCGCGAGGAGGGGAGCTCGGAGGGATCGCATCCGTGAGGCAAACCACCCATCGCCACCCACCGCAAGGTGGGATCTCCTGAACTCCTTCGAGGGTGGAGCGCCTCCTCGGGGAGGGAGGCGGCGGCGCCTACTCCGCCTTTCCGCCGGGGGCCGCGCCGGGCTTGCGGCGGCGGCGGCGGCGCCGCGGCCTCTTCGCGGCCTCCCCGGAGGCCGGCGCCTTCTTCACGACGACCTTCACCTCGGGCCGGGGCTCACCTCCGGGCCGGGGGCCCCGGCGGCGGCGGCGGCGCGAGCGCCCGTTCTTCTTCGCGCCCTCGGGGGGCGGGGCGCTCGGCGGAGGCGGCGCGGGCTCCTCCTCGAGCACGAACTTCGGCTGACGCGCCGGGCGGGCGGGGGGCAGGCCCAGGGCCTCCCGCCGGGCCCGGTTCTCGGCCTCCAGCTCGAGGATCTCGGCCAGCATGCCGCTGACCTCGACCTTCTCCTGCTTCTTGGGCCGCCACTTGCCGGTCAGGGGGGTGTCGGGGGTCAGCTCGCCCTGCTCGTAGTGCTCCCAGAGCTCCTCGGCGTGGCGCAGCCCCCGCAGGTCGCGGTCGAAGCGCCCGAAGAAGCGGGAGAGGTTCCCCAGGTCCCGGATCAGCAGCTTGCGGGCGTTGCGGTTGGTCGAGGCGTCGACCGCCTGGGGGAAGTCGATGATCACCGCGCCCTTTCGACCCGCCAGGACGTTGAACTCCGAGAGGTCGCCGTGGACCAGCCCGGCGCAGAGCATCTTCTGGGCGTCGGCCACCAGCCCCTCGTAAAGGGCGCGGGCCTCCTTCCGCTCGAAGGTCAGCTCGCCCAGGCGGGGGGCCGGGCGGCCGTGGCGATCGGTGACCAGCTCCATGATGAGGACGTCGTCGACGTAGGCCTTGGGCTCCGGCACGTTCACCCCCGCGTCGCGCAGGCGGTAGATGACGTCGGCCTCGACCTGCCGCCAGGCCTCCTCCTGCTTGGCCCGGCCGTAGCGGCTGCCCTTGCTGATGGCCCGCTGGTCGCGGCTGCTGCGCGTGCGGCGCCCTTCCGTGTAGTCGGCGCGGTGCTTGAAGCTGCGCTCGGCGGCGGCCTTGTAGATCTTGGCGACGTGCTCCTCGCCGTAGGCCCGCACCAGGAAGAGCGTGGCCTCCTTCCCGCTCTGCAGCGGGCGCAGGACCTCCTCGATGATCCCCTGCTCGATCAGGGAGGTCAGGGCTTCAGGGATACGCACGATCGGTCACAGGGAGTGGGTTCGGGTGGAGGGCATCCGGTCTTTGACCAGAGAATCTGGGTCCCGAAAAGTCTCTGGTGCCAGACCCCGGTCGATTGGGGCTTCCCGGGCGCGATCGGGAGGCCCAGGATAGGAGTCAGGATGAAGAAGCTCTCCCCCCTCCTCCCCACCCTCGCCCTCCTCTCCCTGCTCGCCCTCGGCGGCTGCGAGAGCTCCGCGCCGACGAAGACGCCGGGGCTGAAGCACCTGCTCAACCGCCCCTGGGTCGCGAAGGTCGCCACCTCGCCGAAGGAGATGAACACCGTCCTGGTCTTCCTCGAGGACGGCCAGCTCGGGGTGGCGCTGAACGGCTCCTCCTACCAGCACCTGGTCACGGTCTTGCGCCACGAGGAGAAGGGCAACGTGCTGGCGATCGAGCTTTTGCAGGTGGGCCGCAGCTTCGAGGTCTTCGGGAACACCTACGAGTGCGAGGGCCCCGAGGGGCTCGACCTCTGCCTGGAGCTCGGACCGAAGCTGAAGCAGCTTCGCCTCTACAGCTCCAGCGAGTGGGAGGTCGGCGAGGTGGGCACCCCGAGCTTCGGCCTCCAGCTGGAGGAGCGACCCAGGGTCCGGGTGGCCGAGAGCCCCGAGCCGATCGAGGCCGAGGCGGGGTGGCCGCTCCTGCTGCCCGCCCTACCTTAGAGGAACGCCGGTCCGCGAATAGGCTCGTCCCGGCCCCGTCATCCCTCTGTCAGGAAGCCGGCCGGCCCTGGTTCCGCCCGCGTTCCTGCTGCTAACGTGTCCGCTTGCGAACGCCCCGCCGTTTCCGGCCGTGGGGCCCGAGATTCGAAGGAGTGCCCGGAAATGCGAAGCAGAAGCTGGAGTTGGCTCTTCGGGGCGATGGCCCTCCTCCTCTCGGTCCCCGGGTCGGCGATCGCCGCCGGGCCGGCCCAGAAGGCCCTCGAGAAGCCGATCCGGACCCTGGTCTCGGCCGTCCGCTACGAGAAGGACGCCCTGGCCCTGAAGAACCTGGCGGGCGAGGAGCAAGGGCAGGCCCTGCTGGGCGAGCACTGGGAGAAGGCCAGCCCCGAGCAGCGAAAGCAGTTCGTGCGGGACTTCCAGGCCCTCTTCGCCGCCCTCGCCTTCCCCAAGATCCGCAAGGCCTTCGAGCACCTCGAGACCATCGTCTACGGCGAGCCGACGATCGAGGGGAAGAAGGCCACCCTCGAGTCCACCCTGGTGGTCCTCCACCCGGTGAAGAAGCAGGAGTACCGGGTGAAGTACGACCTGCTGCAGCAGGGGAAGGACTGGAAGGTGGTGGACGTCCAGGTGCTCGGCACCGGGCGCCCGAGCATGCTCATCGGCATCCGCGACGAGCAGGTGAAGCCCATCCTCGAAGAGGGCGGCGTCGAGGCGGTCCTGCAGGTGATGACCGAGCGCCTCGAGCAGATCGCCAAGGCCAAGAAGGCCGGCTGACGCACCCCGGCCCCACCCGACACTCCATCGAGGCAGCGGCATGAAGAACATCTTCGAGGAGCACCTCGCTGCAGGGTTCGCGCGCGCCATCTCCCACTGGCCCGTGCTCACCCTCTCCGTCATCGCCGCGGTGGTGGCGGGCTCGGTCTACCTGGGCAAGCAGCTGACGGTGAACACCGACCAGCTCCAGCTCCTCGATCCCAACCTGCGCGCCGTGCAGGACGTGCAGGAGGTGATCGAGATGGTCGGCGGCGCCGGCCACCTCTTCATCGCGCTGCGCGGCAGCGACGAGAAGCTCCTCAAGGAGGTCACGGAGGACGTCGCCAAGATCCTCGAGGACGACCCCGAGCACATCCGGCACTTCTTCTACAAGGTCCGCACCGACTTCGTCCGCGAGCGGGCCGGCCTCTTCATGAAGACCGAGGACCTCGAGGTCGTCCGCGACCGGGTCTTCGCCTACCTCGAGGATCAGAAGCGGCGGGCCGACCCCTTCTTCTTCGAGCTGCGCCCCACCGAGCCGGTGAAGCTGGAGCTCGAGGACATCATCGCGAAGTACCGGAAGATCGGCCGCAAGACGATCACCGACGACTACTGGATCAGCGACGACAAGCAGATGCTCACCATCGTCGCCAAGCCCAACTGGGCCCAGAACGAGCTGGGCAAGACCGGCGAGCTGGTCGACCTCCTGCGGCAGCGCTTCACCGAGTACGGCAAGACCGGGAAGGCCACCCTGGTCGAGGACTACGAGCGCGAGCCGTCGTCCGATCCGAAGATCATCGAGTACGCCTTCTCGGGCGGCTACAAGCTCGCCTACGACGAGAGCTACGAGATCAAGAAGTCGCTGGTGCCGGTCAGCGCCATCGCCTTCGCCGGCGTCTTCGCGGTGATGCTGCTCTTCTTCCGCAGCCGCTTCGCCGCGGTGATCCTGGTCGTCACCGGCCTCATCGCCGGGGTGGCGGTCTCCTTCGGCTTCGCCCGCCTGGCGGTGGGCGAGCTGAACATGGTGACCAGCATGCTCGCCGGGATCCTCATGGGCCTCGGCATCGACTTCGGCATCCACGTCGTCTACCGCCTGCGCGAGGAGCTCGAGCACGGCGTACGCATCCGCGAGGCGGTGCGCATCGCCATCATCCACCAGGGCCCGGCCTCCTTCGTCTCGGCCGCCGGCATCGGCGCGGCCTTCTTCTCCCTGCTCTTCTCCGACTTCCAGGGCTTCTCCCAGTTCGGCCTCCTGGCCGGCGCCGGGGTGATCCTCATCGGCCTGGTCATCTACGCCTGGATCCCGGCGGTCCTCACCGTCCTCGAGGACCGCAAGAAGGGCCTGGCGGTGAAGGCCCTCGGCTCGCCCCGGGCCCAGCCCGAGGACGCCCAGGCCGACCGCATCCCCCGCCCCTGGCTGCTCCTGGGCCTCTCCTCGACCTTCGCCCTGCTCCTCACCGCGCTCGCCCCCGGGGTGGTCTTCGACTACGACACCCGCACCCTCTCGGTCGAGAACCAGCCCTCCCGGGTGCTGCTCCAGGAGATCAACGACCGCTTCGGCGTCTCCTACGATCCCCTGGCCATCGTCACGCCCGACCTGAAGGCCACCGAGGCCGTCTACCGGGCGCTCTCCGACAACCCCGATCGCTACCCCATGGTCGACTCGGTGCTCTCGGTCTTCACCTTCGTCCCCCCGCACGACCAGCAGGTGGCGAACGCGAAGATCCTGCAGGAGGCCAAGGCCCGGCTGCAGGAGATCGACCCGGCCGTCCTCCCGCCGAAGGTGCAGGAGCGCTGGGACGAGGGCATGCGCTTCCTCGACGCGAAGCCCTACACGGTCGAGGACCTCCCCGACTTCGTCGCCAACCAGTTCCAGGGGGTGGGCGAGGCGAAGGCGAAGGGCCGCTGGCTCTCCTTCGCCTACCCCGCCGTCGATCTCTGGAGCGGCAAGCGGGTGATGGCGCTGGCCGATCAGGTCGAGGAGATCCACACCGCCGAGGGCGAGACCTTCCACTCGGCGGGGCTGCCGATCCTCTACGCCTACCTGGCCCGGGTCGTGCTCCACGACGCCAACGTGGCCGTCGCGATCACCGCCATCGCGCTCTTCCTCATCCTGCTCCTCGACCTGCGCTCGATCTCCAGCGCGCTCATCGCCCTGCTGCCGCTGGTGCTGGGCATGGGGATGATGCTGGGGGCCATGCGCCTGCTGGGCATGACCCTGAACTTCATGAACATCGTGGTCTTCCCCATCGTGCTGGGCTACGGCGTCAGCCACGGGGTCTACCTGATGCACCGCTTCGACGAGGGGGCGACGGCCCGCCAGGCGCTGCGCTCGGTGGGGACCGCGGTGCTGGCCAGCACCCTGACCACCCTCGCCGGCTGGGCCGCGCTCCTCTTCGCCTCTCACCGGGGCCTGCGGACCGTGGGCAGCCTGGCCTGTCTGGGGATGCTCTCGACCCTGGTGGTCTCCTTCACCGTGATGCCGGCGGTGCTCCAGCTCCTCGACGATCGCCGCCGCAAGGCCGGCAAGGTCGAGGTCCCCGAGAGCCCCCCGCCCTTCGAGGAGGACGAGACGCCTCCCGAGGAGAAGAACGATGCCGACGCGTAGCCTGGCCCTGATCGCCCTGGCCCTCCTCGCCGGCGGCTGCGGCACGGTCCGCTCCAGCTGGATCCGGCCCGACTACCCGGCCACCGATCGCACCGAGACCGTGCGCCTCCAGGTGATCACCTCGCCGGCGCCGGCGGACGTGCCCGAGGCCTGCGAGCTGATGAGCCTGGTGGCCCGCCGCTACACCAACCAGAAGCGGGACTTCATCGCCAAGGTGAACCGCTGCGACCAGACCCCGCCGACCACCTGCGACGAGGGCATCGACGGCCTCTTGCTGCTCGAGCCGACCGCCGAGGTGCAGGAGACGAAGATCGCCCTGAAGGTCGAGGCGAAGCTGCTGCGCTGCAAGGACCGCGAGCCCATCTGGACGGCCACCGGCGCGGGCAGGTGGCCCAAGTCCGACGACAAGGTGAAGGAGCTGGCGGCCACCTACGGCAGCGAGCTGGGCGCCGTGGTCATCCCGTGGGTGCCCGCGACCTTCCATCTCCTGCGGGCCATGCTCGACACCCTCCCGATGCCCGCGCTGATGGGAGAGGAG
This sequence comes from Deltaproteobacteria bacterium, assembly GCA_029210625.1. Taxonomy (NCBI): domain Bacteria; kingdom Pseudomonadati; phylum Myxococcota; class Myxococcia; species Deltaproteobacteria bacterium. The sequence continues at coordinate 9,455 of JARGFU010000047.1, forward strand.
GCGGTCATGGAGAAGATCGAGCTGGGCGAGTAGGCGATGCCCGACACGCCCCTCGTCCGCTCGGCCCGCCGCCTCTCGAAGGCGGTGAGCGCCCTCTCCTTCGCGCCGCCGACCACCCACGTCTACAACCCGCTGGACTACGCCTGGTCGATCCACCGCCGCTACCTCCAGGAGTTCGGCGGCGGGAAGAAGGTGGCGGTCTTCCTGGGCATGAACCCCGGCCCCTACGGGATGGCCCAGACCGGGGTGCCCTTCGGAGAGGTCGCCCACGTCCGCGACTGGCTGGGGCTCTCCGGCAAGGTCGCCCAGCCGGCCCACCCACACCCGAAGCGGCCCATCCAGGGCTTCGACTGCCAGCGCTCCGAGGTGAGCGGGGCGCGCCTCTGGGGCTGGGCGAGGCGGCACCACCCGGACCCCCGCCGCTTCTTCGACCGCTTCTTCGTCTTCAACTACTGCCCGCTGGTCTTCATGGAGGAGAGCGGGAAGAACCGGACCCCCGACAAGCTGCCGGCCGCCGAGCGCGAGCCCCTCTTCGAGGCCTGCGACCGGGCCCTGATCGAGGCCCTCGAGCAGCTTCGCCCCGAGTGGGTCATCGGCGTGGGGAAGTTCGCCGAGCAGCGAGCCCGCGAGATCCTCGGCGAGGGCGGCCCGAAGATCGGGACGATCCTCCACCCGAGCCCGGCGAGCCCCCTGGCCAACCGGGGCTGGGAGCCGCAGGTCGAGCAACAGCTGGAGGCGATGGGTCTCTCCATCGGAGGGTGAGAGGACATGGGCTACACCTACTTCGAGTACCGCATCCACAAGGAGTGTCCGGAGTGCGCGTTTCCCCTGGTCGTCAACGGCCCGGCGCTCGAGACCCGCTGCTCCTCCTGCCGGGCGCGGGTGCACCTGGGCAAGGAGTTCTGGTCCTCCCGCTTCGCCATGTCGGAGGACGGCGGCTTCTTCGTGCGGGGTGAGCGGATCGGTCCCCGTCCGGGAAAGAAGCGGAAGAAGCCGCTCTGCGACCGCTGCGAGGCGCCGCTGGAGGTCACGGAGGTGGAGGCCGGCACGCGCGGCGAGGTGACCTGCGCTGGCTGCGGCGCGGTCCACCTCACCGCGCCGGTCCCCGAGTGGATGCGGGGCATGAAGAAGGACGGCAGCCCGCCGGACCAGCTCTTCTGCGTGGAGCCGGAGGAGGCGGACGAGAGCCCCCCGGAGGTGGCCCCGCGCCCCATCGCCTTCGCCTGCGTCGGCTGCGGCGCCAACCTCGAGCTGAACCTCGAGACCCCGCGGGTGATGACCTGCACCTACTGCGAGGTGCAGCAGTTCCTCCCCGGGGCGCTCTGGCACGCCCTGCATCCGGTGAAGCGGATGCGATCGTGGTACGTCCGCCACGGCAAGCGGTAGCGGCCGACCCACCTCACCTGTAGTGCATCTTTACCGTGCGCATGGAATAGTCCGGCCCTGAACGAGCAAGGTGGCGGACCCGATGCGGAAGGCGACGATCGACGAGGAGGATCGTTGGAGATGCAGCGTTTCGAGCGGCTGACGATCGGCGCGAGCATCCTGGTGATCACCGTGACGGTGGTCGGCGCCGGGATGGCGATGCTGGCGGGGCTGCTCTTCTTCCGCTTCGAGGCCCTCTCGCAGGACGCGCTCGTGGCCCGCGGCCGGGTGATCGCCGAGGGCACGGCGAGGAACCTCACCGGCTCGCTGGTCTTCGACGATCCCCGGGGCGCGACCGAGCTCCTGGCGACCCTCGAGAACCTCGGGGACGCCCGCCGCGCCATCCTCTTCGACGCCGCCGGGGAGAGCTTCGCCTCCTTCGAGGGCGAGGGTCCCGGCGAGGTCCTGCCCGCGGGCTCGAGCGAGGCGGTGGAGCTGCGGCCGGGCGCCGCCCTGGTGCGAGCGCCGATCGTCCGCGACGGCGAGTTCCTGGGCAGCCTCTCGATCCACTTCTCGACCGCGGCCCTCACCGAGCAGCGCCGCTCGGCCCAGCAGGCGACCGTCCTGCTGACCCTGGCGATGATCCTCGCCTGCGCCTTCTTGACCTGGCGGCTGCGCAACCTGGTGATCGGCCCGATCCAGAAGCTCGCCGGGACGATGCGAGGCATCGCCGCCGGGGGTCTCCTCGACACCCGGGTCGAGCACGCGCGCTCGGACGTCCTCGGGCAGCTCTACGACGTCTTCAACCAGATGCTCGCCGAGCTCGACGAGCGGCAGCGGGAGCTACGGACGAACGAGGCCCGGATGCGGGCGCTCCTCGAGGCGGCCCCGGACATGGTGATGGTCCTCGACGAGCACGCGCGGGTGGTCGAGCTGCCCTCCACCGGGATGAGCAAGCCCCGGGCGCTGGTCGGGAGGCTGCTCGGCAAGCGGCTGGACGAGCTGCTCGAGGAGGGCAGCACCGCGGCGATCCGCGACGCGATGGCCCGCACCCTCGAGTCGAGCTCGCACCCGCCCCTCTCCTTCACCCTCGAGATCGACGGGCGGCCGGTGGAGTTCGACGCGACGATCAGCCCGATGGGCGTCGCCCCCGGCCTGGAGTGCCCGGGCAAGCTCTTCGTCATGCTCTGCCGCGACATGACCGAGCGCCGCGAGCTGCAGAACCAGCTCCAGCAGGCCCAGAAGATGGAGTCGATCGGCCAGCTCGCCGGCGGCATCGCCCACGACTTCAACAACCTCCTCGCCGGCATCGTCGGCTACGCCGAGCTGATGAAGGTCGCCCGGAACGACGACGCGAAGCGGGCGCACGCCGACGAGATCCTCTCGATCGCCGAGCGGGCCGGCGACCTGGTGGACAACCTCCTGGCCTTCTCCCGGCGCGCCGAGAGGAAGATCGTCCCGACGGATCTCAACCGGGTCATCAAGCGGGTCGGCGGGATCGCCCGGCGGACCTTCGATCCGCGTATCCGCGTCACCTTCCTGCCCACCGACGAGCCGGCCATCGTCGTCGGCGACCCCGCCCAGCTCGAGAGCGCGCTCCTGAACCTCGCGGTGAACGCCCGGGACGCCATGCCCGAGGGCGGGGAGCTCGAGCTCTCGGTCGAGCTCACCCCCGGGGCGTCCGGGCGCGAGGCGCGCCGCTGCGTCCTCCGGGTCCGGGACACCGGCACCGGCATCCCGGCCGAGATCCTCTCCCGGAACTACGAGCCCTTCTTCACCACCAAGGAGGTGGGCAAGGGCTCCGGGCTCGGCCTCGCCGCCGTCTACGGCACCGTGCAGTCGACGGGCGGCACCCTCGAGGTCGAGAGCGAGGAGGGACAGGGGACCTGCTTCACCCTGAGCTTCCCGCTGAGCGAGGAGCGAGAGGCGCGGGTCACGGAGCCCGAGACCGAGGCGGCGCCCCGCAGCGGGGGGCACGTCCTCGTCGTCGATGACGAGCCGATCATCTGCAACCTCTCCCGCGAGCTCCTCGAGCACCTGGGCTACCGGGTCTCGGTCGCCGACGGTGGGCCGGCCGCCATCGAGCTGGTGAACCGGATGGGCAGCGAGCTCGACGCCGTCGTCATGGACATGGCCATGCCGCAGATGTCCGGCGCCGAGGCGGCGCGGAAGATCACCGAGGTCGAGCCCGACCTGCCGATCATCATCGCCTCGGGCTTCGACCTCCACGGCGAGGGCAAGGACGAGCTGGGGCGCGCGGCGGCGATCCTCAACAAGCCCTTCGGCATCAACGAGCTCGACCGCACCTTGCGGGAGGTCCTCGGCTGATCGTGGGCCGCGGCGACTGGAAGCGCTCGTACCGGCACGACGAGGGCCGGCGGACGACGGCCCAGCGCCGCGCCCTGCGGGAGCTCTGGGAGCCCTACGGTCTGAGCTGGACCTGGGATCGCCTCCTCGATCTCGACGCGGCCTTCGGGCGGGAGGGGCCCGCGATCCTGGACCTGGGCTTCGGCACGGGGGAGTCGCTCGTCGCGGCGGCGAGGCGCCACCCGGACCACCGGGTCCTCGGCGTCGAGGTCTACCGGCCCGGCCTCGGGGCGGCGCTGCTCGCGATCGAGCGAGAGGGGCTCGAGAACGTGCGCGTCGTCCGGGGCGACGCCTTCGAGCTCCTCACCCACCACATCGCCCCGGCGACCTTCGCGCTCGTCCAGATCTTCTTCCCGGAGCCCTGGCCCGAGTTCCCCGAGCGCCGGATCGTCCGGCCGCTGCTGCTGGAGCTCCTCGCCCGGACCCTCGAGCCCGGCGGCCTCCTCCACCTCGCGACCGACGTCCCGGCCTACCTCGACCACGCGCGGGCGGCCATCGAGGCGGCCTCCGGCTGGACCCTCGTCGAGGACTCCGCCGAGGAGCCCGGTCACCCCGACACGGTCTACGCCCGCCGGGCGCGAGACGAGGGTCGCCCGATCCTCCAGCTGCGGGCCCGGCGCGAGCCCTGAAGGCCCGCGTCGGCTTCAGAGGAGCCCGCGCTCGTGGAGCGCCGCGCGCATCTGCGGCACGGTCTCGTGGCGGTGGTCGATCCGCACCGCGTCCCAGCCCCGGGCGAGGGCCGCGTCCACGTTCGCGGGGAGGTCGTCGAAGAAGACGATCTCCTCACCCGGCAGGCCGACGTCGGCCTCGAAGGCCTCGTAGATCCTCGGGTCGGGCTTCACCAGCCCCAGGAGGTGGGAGGCGTGCTGGTGGTCGAGGGCGGCGACCGCGGGGTCGGCCAGCAGCCTCTCCCAGTGCGAGCGGCTGGTGTTGGAGAGGCAGGCGGTGGTGTGCCCGGCGCCCCGGAGCGCCTCGACGAGCTCGCGGGTGCCGAGATAGGGCCCCCGGATCCAGGCCCGGTCGATGCGGGCGACCTCCGGCGGCGACCAGACCCCTCCGAGCAGCTCGCTGAGCGCGCCGTGGAAGGCCTCGACGCCGAGCTCGTCGCGCTGGAAGCGGTCGACCAGCTCCCCGAAGCGCTCCTGCTCCAGCGGCTCGATCCGGTGCTCGCGGGGCTCCACCCCCGCGGCCTCGCAGCCCTCCGCCCAGGAGCGGCAGATGCGCAGGAGCACTCCTCCGAGATCGAAGCAGATCAGCACGGACACGATCCCTAGCTCAGACGAGCTGCGCGTCGAAGACCTCCCCGAAGGCGGTGATCAGCCGCTCGGCGATCTCCTCGTTCGAGGGCAGGGCCTCGGGGGGGAGCTCCTGCTCCAGGGTGGTCACCGCGTACTCGGAGATCCCGCAGGGCACGATCAGCTGGAAGTGATCCATCCGGGTGCGGACGTTGAAGGCGAGGCCATGGGTGCTGATCCACCGGGAGAGGTGGACGCCGATGGCGCCGATCTTCCGCCAGGGCTCGGCCTCGCCGTCGCCCAGCCAGCAGCCGATCATCCCCTCCTTCCTTCGCGCGTGAACGCCGAGGGTGGCGGCGGTGCGGATCATCACCTCTTCCAGGTCGGCCACGAAGCGGCGGACGTCCTGGCGGTCGGGCTTCAGGTCGAAGATGGGGTAGCAGACCACCTGGCCGGGGCCGTGGTAGGTCACGTCGCCGCCGCGGTCGCACTCCACGAGCTCGACGCCCCGCTCCGCCAGCGCCTCCGGCGAGAGGAGGACGTTCGCCGGCTTCCCGGAGCGGCCCAGCGTGATCACCGGCGCGTGCTCCAGGACCAGGAGGGTGTCGGGCGCGCCCCCCTCGAAGTGCGCCTCGGCGAGCGCCTGCTGCCGCGCGAGGCCCTCGGCGTAGGAGATCGTCCCGAGCCGCTCGACCCGGATCCGCTCGACCGCCCGGGCGCTCACTTGTTGATGGCGTGCACGGCCCGGCCCACCGCGGCCATGGTGGCCTCTTGCACCGCCTCGGCCAGGGTCGGGTGGGCGTGGACGGTGAGGCCGACGTCGTCGGCGACCGCGCCCATCTCCACCGCGAGGGTGCCCTCGGCGATGAGATCCGAGGCGCCGGCGCCGACGATCTGCACGCCGAGCACGGCCTCGCTCGCCGCGTCGACCACGACCTTCACGAAGCCGTCGGTCTCGGCGGAGCCGAGCGCCCGGCCGTTGGCGAGGAAGTGGAACTTGCCGGTCTTCACCTCGTGGCCGGCGGCCTTCGCCGCGTCCTCGCTGAGGCCGGTGGAGGCGATCTCGGGATCGGTGAAGACCACCGCCGGCAGCGCCTTCACGTCCCAGACCTCGGGGTGACCGGCGATGGCCTCGGCGGCCACCTCGCCCTGCTTGAAGGCCCGGTGGGCCAGGAAGGGGGCGCCGGTGACGTCGCCGATGGCGTGGATGCCCGCCGCGGTGGTGGCCAGGCGCTCGTCGACGACGATCGCGCCCTTCTCGTCCACCTGGACGCCGACCTTGTCGAGCTCGAGCGCCTCGGTGTTGGGGCGGAAGCCCACGGCCATCAGGATGGCGTCGGCCTCGAGCTTCTCCTCGCCCTTGGGCCCCGCGAGGGTGAGCTCGGCGCTGCCGTCGTCGCGGCGGACGAGGCCGCTGGCCTTCGTCTCGAGCTTCACGTCGATCTTCATCTTCTTGAGCTTGCGTTCGACCACCCGGGTGAGCTCGGGGTCGATGCCGGGCAGCAGGCCGTCGAGCATCTCGACGATGGTCACCTTCGCGCCGAGCTTGGCGTAGACCGTGCCCAGCTCCAGGCCGATGACCCCGCCGCCGATGACCACGAGGTGCCTCGGGATCCGCGGGAGGTCGGTGGCGGTGCGGGAGCCCCAGATCAGCTCGCCGTCCACCTCGAAGCCGGGGATGGCGATGGGCCGCGCGCCGGTGGCGATGATGCAGTGCTCGAAGTGGATCTCCTCGTCGTTCACCAGCAGTCGGCCGGGGCCGGCGAAGCGCGCCTCGCCCTCGATGATCTCGCCGCCGTTGCCCTTCACCAGCTGGGCGACGCCCCCGGTGAGCTTGGCGACGATCTTGTCCTTCCAGGCGCGGGTCTCGTCGACGTCCACCGAGACGCCCTCGGCGCTGACACCGAACTTCTTCGCCTCGGCGAGGTGGGAGACGGTGTGGGCGACGTGGATGAGCGCCTTGGAGGGGACGCAGCCCCAGTTGAGGCAGACGCCCCCCATCTTCTCCTTCTCGATCACGGCGGTCTTCAGCCCCAGCTGGGCCAGTCGGATCGCGGCCACGTAGCCGCCGGGTCCACCACCGATCACCACTGCCTGGTACGAGCGTGCCATCGTCCTTGCTCCTGATGCGTGTTCGCCGTGGGAGACTCTCACGCCTCCGGGCGATTCACGAGCCCCGCCGCTACTCCTCCGGGAGCAGCGCGAGCTCGGCGGCCTGCTCCCGCAGGCGCCAGTCCGGGGCCTCGAAGACGTCCTCGAAGAGCGCCTCCCGGGGGGGCGGCCCGAGGGCCTCCGCCTCGGCCACGGCGGCGGCCACCTCGGCGGCGACCTCCACCTTCATCGCCTCCTCCCCTGCCTCGTCGAGGTGCCCGCTGCCCCGCAGGAAGGCCGAGAGGCGATCGACGGGGTTGCGGCGGGCCCAGGCCTCGACCTCGCGGTCGTCCCGGTAGACCCGGGGGTCGTCGGAGGAGGAGTGCGCGCCCATCCGGTAGGTCAGGCACTCGATCAGCGCCGGCCCCTCGCCCCGGCGGGCCGCCGTGGCGGTCTCGCGCAGGACCCGGTGCAGCGCCAGGGCGTCGTTGCCGTCGACCCGGTAGCCGCGCATCCCGTAGGCCACCGCCTTCTGGGCGATGGTCTCGCTGCCGGTCTGGGCGGTGGTGGGCACCGAGATCGACCACTGGTTGTTCTGGCAGACGAAGACGACGGGCGCCTTCCAGACCGCGGCGAAGTTCAGGCCCGCGTGGAAGTCGTTGCTGCTGGTCGCGCCGTCCCCCATGAAGGCCGCCACCACCACGTCGTCGCCGCGGTAGCGGGCGGCCCAGGCCGCGCCGACGGCCTGGGAGATCTGGGTGCCGATCACCGAGCCCCAGGAGACCTGGTTCACGCCCCGGTCGGCCATGTGCGAGGGCATGTTGCGGCCCTTGAGCACGTCGCCACCGTTCCCGAAGATCTGGGAGAGGTAGGTCGTCAGCGGGAAGCCGCGGTGGAGCATCGACGCGCCCTCCCGCAGGGCCGGGAAGATCCAGTCGCGGGCCTCGAGGGCCTCGGCCGTCACCACCGGCACGGCCTCCTGCCCGTTGGCGGCGCCGTAGAAGCCGATGCGCCCCTGCCGCTGGTGCTTCATCATCCGATCGTCGAGGGCCTGCAGCAGCAGCATCGAGCGGTGGACCGCCAGCAGGCGCTCGGGGGTGATGCCGGCCGCCTCGAAGGGATCGTCCACCAGCGCCCCGCCCTCCGGATCGAGGAGGGCGAAGAGCCGCGGCGCCTCGATGCCCACGGGCGCGAGGACGCTGGTCGTCTCTTCCGGTGGGGGACGCAGGGGGCGGTCGGCGGGGGCGCTCATGCTCTAGATCGCGTCCAGGAAGAGCCGCTCGGGGTGCTCGAGGAGCCCCACCATCTCGTAGGCGAAGGCCGCACCGATGTGACCGTCGACCAGGCGGTGATCGAAGGAGAGGGAGAGGAGCATCACCTTGCCCGGGACGATCTGCCCCTGGTCGACGATGGGCTTCTCCTTGATCTGGTGGATGCCCATGATCGCGACCTCGGGGAAGTTGATCACCGGGGTGGCGAAGAGCCCGCCCTGGGCGCCCAGGGAGGTGATGGTGAAGGTCGAGCCCTGCAGCTCGTCGAGCTTCGCCTTGCCCTTGCGAGCGGCCTCGGCGAGGCGGTCGATCTCGAGGGCGATCTCCACCAGCGAGAGCTTCTCGGCGTTCTTGATCACCGGCACCATCAGGCCGGCGTCGGTCGCGGCGGCCATGCCGATGTTGTAGTAGCCGCGGTAGACGATCTCGCCGCTCTCCTCGTCGAGGGTGCAGTTGAGCTGGGGGTGCTTCTGCAGGGCGATGGTCGCCGCCTTCACGAAGAAGGGCAGATAGGTGAGCTTCGCGCCCCGCTCGGCGGCGGGCCCCTTGAGGGAGTCCCGCATGTGCACCAGCGCCCGCATGTCCACCTCCTCCACGAAGGTGAAGTGGGCGGCGGTGTTCTTCGAGTGCTGCATCGCGCGGGCGATGGCCCGGCGCACCCCCTTCATCGGGGTGCGCGACTCGCCTCCGGGGGGAGGCGGCGCGACGCCCGGGGGCACCGGCGCGAAGCCCGGGGCCTTCGGCGCGGACGTGACCGAGCCCACCGGCGAGGCGCCGCCCCGCAGGTCGCCGGCGGTGATCCGGCCGCCGGGGGCCGAGCCCTGGAGGGCGGAGAGGTCGAGGCCCAGGTCCCGGGCCTGCTTGCGGACCGCCGGGCTCGCGAGCACCGGAGCGCCGGTGGCGGCGGCCGGCCGGCGCGAGGGCTGGATCCGGCCGGCGAGGGGGGAGGTGGTCCGGGCCGGGAGGCCGCCCTCGAGGCGGGCCGGCGGCGTGTCGCCGCCCGCGGCGGGCGCCGCGCGATCGGGCAGCCCCGAGGCCAGCGGCGCCTCCGGGGGCGCGGCGGCGGGCGCGGCCGCCTTCGCCGCGGGCTCGGGCCGGGCCCGGGGGGCCTCACCGTCGCCGACGTCGATCACCAGGAGGGTCTGGCCCACGGCGACCACGTCACCCTCGGCGCCCTCCAGGGAGAGGATGCTCCCGGCGCGGGGAGAGGGGATCTCCACGCTCGCCTTGTCGGTCATGATCTCGACCAGGGGCTGATCCTCGGTGACCGTCTCGCCGGGACCCACGAGCCACTTGACGATCTCACCCTCGACCACGCCCTCGCCGATGTCCGGCAGCTTGAACTCGTAGGCCATCGCTCGCTCCACTTCTTCGCTTCAGTACGCGAGCACTCTCCGGATCGCGTGAGCGATCCGGGGCGCGCGCGGCAGGTAGTCCATCTCGGAAGTATAGGGAAAAGGGGTGTCCCAGCCCGCCACCCGCTCGGGGGGCGCCCGCAGGTGCTCGAAGCAGCGGCGGGTCAGCAGGGAGACGATCTCGGCCCCGTAGCCGGCGGTCAGGGGCGCCTCGTGGACGACCAGCAGGCGGCCGGTGCGCGAGACGCTCTCGGTGAGCATCCCGATGTCGAGAGGCACCAGGGTGCGCAGGTCGATGAGGTCGATGGAGGCGCCGTCCTCCTGCTGCACCCGGTCGACGGCCTCGATGCACTCGTGGACCATCGCGCCCCAGGTCACGACCGTCAGGTCCTGCCCGGGGCAGACGACCGCCGCCTCGCCCAGGGGGATCCGGTAGGGCTCCTCGGGCACCTCGCAGCGCGAGGCGCGGTAGACCCGCTTGGGCTCGAAGATCATCACCGGGTCCGGATCGTCGATGGCCGAGAGCAGCAGCCCCTTGGCGTCGTAGGGGTTGCTGGGCACCACCACCTTGAGGCCGGCGGTGTGGCAGAAGTACGCCTCCGGCGACTGGGAGTGGTAGAGGCCGCCGCGGATGCCGCCGCCGTAGGGCGTTCGCACCACCACCGGGCAGGGGTACTGCCCGCCGGAGCGGTAGCGGAACTTGGAGAGCTCGGAGACGATCTGGTCGAAGGCCGGATAGATGAAGTCGGCGAACTGGATCTCGGCGACGGGCTTGAGGCCGTAGAGGGCCATGCCGATGGCCGAGGCCATGATGCCGGTCTCGGAGAGGGGCGTGTCCACCACCCGGTGGGCGCCGTGCTTCGCGTGCAGATCGACGGTGGCCCGGAAGACCCCGCCGAAGCGGCCCACGTCCTCGCCCAGGACGACCACCCGCTCGTCGGCGGCCATGGCCTGATCCAGGGCGCCGTTCACCGCCTGGATGATGTTCAGCTCGGGCACCTAGCGGGCCTCCAGCTCGGCCGCGATGACACCCTCGGCGGCCTTGTAGCTCGAGCGCACCAGGGGCGCCGAGGCGACGTAGCGGAAGCCCATCTTCCTTCCCTCGCGGGCGAAGGCCGTGAACTCGTCGGGGGTCCAGAAGCGCACGACCTCGTGGTGCTTGGGGCTCGGCCGCAGGTACTGGCCGAGGGTGAGGAAGTCGCAGTCCACGCCGCGCAGATCACGCATCGTCTCGAGGACCTCCTCCTCGCTCTCACCCAGGCCGAGGAGGATCGAGCTCTTGGTGAACCCGACCCCCTCCTCCTTCGCGATCGAGAGCACCTCCAGCGACTGCTCGTACCTCGCCCGCACGTCCCGGACGGTGCGGTGGAGGCGGGAGACGGTCTCGATGTTGTGGGCGAAGACGTCGGGCCTCGCCTCGGCGATCCGGCGGACCGCCTCGCGGCGCCCCTGGAAGTCCGGGGTCAGCACCTCGATGCGCACCTCGGGGGTCTTCTCGTGGATGGCCTCGATGCAGCGGGCGTAGTGGTCGGCGCCGAAGTCGGGCAGGTCGTCCCGGTCGACGCTGGTGAGCACCACGTAGCGCAGCCCCATGGCCTCGACCGCCTCGGCCACGTGCCGGGGCTCGTCGGCGTCGAGGGCCCCCTTGGGGTTCCCGGTGGTCACCGCGCAGAAGCGGCAGCCCCGGGTGCAGACCTCGCCCAGCACCATGATGGTGGCGGTGCCCTCCTTCCAGCACTCCCCCACGTTCGGGCAGCGGGCCTCCTCGCAGACCGTGGCGAGCTTCTTCTCGCGCATCAGGTCCTTGAGCCGGCGGTAGTCCTCCCCGCCGGGCAGGGGAACCTTGAACCACGGAGGCAAGGTGGTCCGGCTGCGGGGCGCGGAGCCCTTCTCTTCCTCGGGAGCACGCATGGTTCTTGAGCGGAACGGCGGGTATCTAGTGCCCGCCTTCCGCTGGTGTCAACGCGCCCCCGGGCGGCGGTTCGGCGAAGCGACTTGCCCGGGCGGTGGCCTGGCCTAGCTTGATGCCCATGGCAGTGGTGGGTGGTTCGTGGGTGCGAGGGCTCCTCCTTCTCTTCCTCCTGGGAGCGGCGCCGCTGGCGCACGCCGCGGAGGAGCAGCGGATCCTGGTCATGGAGCTGGAGTCCGACCGGGGCGTCGATCCGGCCCTGGCCCGGGCGCTGCAGGACCGGGTGCTCCAGCAGGCCCGGGAGCGCGGCTACTCGGTCGCCGGTGAGAGCGAGGTCGTCACCCTCCTCGACACCGAGGCCAAGCAGATGCTGCTGGGCTGCACCGACGATCCGGGCTGCCTCTCGGCCAGCGCCAACGCCTCCCTCGAGGCGGACTGGCTGGTCTTCGGCCGCCTGACCCGCATCGGCGAGAGCTTCGATCTGACCCTGCGCCTGGCCGAGGTGCGCACCAAGCGCATCACCCGTCAGGTGCAGCAGTCGGTGCCGGCGAGCGAGGCCGACCTGGCCGAGACGGTGGGCCCCTCGATCGCGATGCTCCTGGCGCCGCCGCTCTCCGCCCCCCTCGACGAGGCCTACCGCCCGCCGAAGGCCTGGTACGCCCGGCCCTGGGTCTGGGGGGGCGCCGCCGGCGCCGCGGCCCTCGGAGTGGCGGCCGGCTTCCTCCTCCGCCCCCCCGCCGCGGGTGGAGCGCTCGGAAGGGTGGGCCTCGATGCGCCCTGAAGCCCTCCTCGCCCTCCTGCTCGCCGGCTCCACCGCCTGCACCGGCTACGACGCCAGCCTCTCCCTGACCCTGGAGGGCAGCGAGGCCCTGGGCCTGAGCGGCGGCGGGGGCTACGCCATCGAGCTGCTCGGCCCCAACGGTGAGACCCTGGAGGGGCTCGTGCCGGCCTTCCTCCCCTACGCCGAGGGCGAGCAGAGCGCCGGGGTGACCGTCCGCAGCTTCGAGCCCGAGGCCACGGTCTTCCCCGAGGGGGAGAGCGAGGCGCCCCTGATCCTCCGGGTCGAGGCGCGCCGACGACCCGACGGCCCGGCGATCGCCATCGGCGTCAGCCGGGTGCGGGTGCGCCGGCACCGGCCGGTGTCCGTGACCCTCGAGCTCCACCCCGATCCCCGCCCCCTCGGCCAGGGCTTCGAGCTGCGCTACGCCACCGACTGGGCGGCCCACGCCGCCGGCGACCTGACGACCACCGGCTCCAGCGTCGCCGTGCACGCCTCCCCGGCCGCCCCGGAGGGGGAGGCCTTCCACGCCTGGCTCTGCGAGCCCTCCTGCGCCACCGCCCCGCCGCGCTGGCTCGGCGAGGTCGAGGCCGGCCTGGACGGCGGCCAGCCCCAGCTCCTGCGGGTGGACGACGGCGAGCCGCTCATCGCGCGGGAGCTGGAGCTCGCCCTCTCCAGCGAGGCGATCGATCTGGGCGAGGGCTCCCTCGCCCGGCCCCTCGGCTTCGTGGTGGCCTCGGGCCAGCTGGAGGCCACCCGCCGGGAGGCGCTGGCGAGGCTGCTCACCACCCGCGAGGAGAGCAGCGGCGGTCAGCTCCAGACCCTACCCGCCGACGCCCCGCGCCTGCCGGAGATGCTCGGGGTGGCCGCCACCCACGCCGGCTTCGCCGCGACCCCCGGGCGGGACGACGCCTACATCCAGTCCCACACCGGCCACGTCTTCTGGACCCTCGGCAGCGGAACGCCCGGGCCAGCCACCCTGCCCACCCACTCGCCCCTGCCCGACGACACCGACCCCCGCGGCCTCCTCTCGGAGGGTGGGGTGCAGGGCCGGCTGACCCGGCTGGACCTCGAGGCCACGGCCGCCGCCGAGCTCTCCACCTCCCCCGAGGTCGCCGCCGCCGCCCTGGACCTGGCCGGTCACCTGGGGAGCGTCCGCGGCTCCGCCTGCGAGGCCTGGGCCTGGGGGCTCTACATCCTGATGGGCAGCTGCACCGCGCTCCCGCCCCCTGAGTGTGGCGCCCTCGACTGCGCCACCCTCCTGGCCGGCGCCCCGGACCTGCCGACGGCCGCCCGGAGTCAGCTCACCGCCGCCGAGGCCGCCCTGGCCGCGATCGCCACCCTCCCCGACGGAGCGGCGGGGGATCCGGTGCAGGACGCCATCGAGCGGATGAGCCTCTTCCCGGCGACGGCGGCGGACGCCGGGCCTTGAGCAGCCCGCCGGCCGGCCCCCGGGCCTGGGTCCCGCTGCACCGGATCGGGGCGGCCCCGACGCGGGCCCGCTTCGTGGAGCGGCCGCATCGCTTCGCCGCCCGCTGCGAGCTCGCCTCCGGTGAGCTCGTGGAGGCCCACCTCCCCAACCCCGGCCGCCTCACCGGCACCGCCGCGCCCGGGCGCGAGGTCCTCCTCGACGGACCGCTCGGCGATCCCCGGCGCTCGCTGCAGTGGACCTGCCTGGCCATGCGCGAGCCCACCGCCTGGGTGGGCACCGTGACCACCGCGGCGAACCGGGCCCTGCCCCTGCTCCTCGAGGCGGGCCTCCTGCCGGAGCTGGGGGCGCCCACCCGGCTCGAGCCCGAGGTGCGCCACGGCCACTCCCGCTTCGACTGGCGGCTCACCCTGCCCTCCGGCGAGCCCCTCTGGGTCGAGGTGAAGTCCGCCACCCTCGGTGAGGGCCGCACGGTCTCCTTCCCCGACGCGGTCACCGCCCGGGGCAGCCGCCACCTGAGCGAGCTGGCCGAGCTGGCCCGCGCCGGGGATCGCTGCGCGGTGGTCTTCGTGGCCCAGCGCGCCGACGTGCGCGCCTTCCGGGCCGCGCGGGAGATCGACCCCGCCTTCGCCGACGCGCTGGAGGCGGCCGCCGCCGCGGGGGTCACGATCCTCGCCGCCAGCCTGCGGATCGGGCCGAGGGGCATGCAGGTCCACCGGAGGCTGGAGCTCGCGCTCGACCCCTGAATGGGTGTGCAGCGCCCCCGCGCGCCTCCGATCTGCGATTAGAATGCGGGGAGCTCTGCGGCGTCGATCGCAGTGACCCCCACTCGAGGGAGGAGAATATGCGCAAGCCCGAGTCCCTGCTCTTCACGCTCTTCGTCGCCCTGATGGCCACGGCCACTGCCGGCTGCGTCATCCACCAGCGCCCCCACGGCGGCACCGTGCAGCAGCGGGAGATCTCCCGTGAGGAGGCGAACACCATCGCCTTCGACTTCGTACGCAGCCACGGCTACGCCTTCGCCAAGCTCGCCGGCACCGCCCGGGACGCCGGCTACTGGCGGGTGCACCTCTCCCAGCGCATGCCCAGCGCGATGGCCGAGCTCGATGTCTGGGTCGACGTGCGCACCGGCTACGTCGCCGACAGCACCCTCCATCGCCAGGGCCGGACCTCGGGCACCTGGAGCCGCGACGGGGGCTACGGCACCTCCCCCGGCTACTCCACCGGCGCCCCGCCGCCGCGCGGTCAGCCGGCCCCGCCGCCGCAGTACGCGCCGGCCCCGGGGAGCCGCCCGCCCTCCCACGGCCATGCGGCGCAGCCCGCCACGACCCCCGCGCAGCCGGCTCGCCCGGCCCAGCCCGCCCAGCCCGCGACCCGCCCGGCCCAGCCCGCCCAGCCGGCGCAG
>JARGFU010000048.1 GCA_029210625.1 Deltaproteobacteria bacterium
CGCCGGAGACGAAGACCCCGCCCCCCCCGGCGCCCGAGCCCGAGGAGATCCCACCGGCCGGAGCGGCTTCGGCGGTGCCCGAGATCGCGGAGGCGGACGCCGAAGCGGATGCCGAGGCGGCGGCGGCGGCGGCGCCCGCGGCCGAGGAGGAGCTGCCTCCGATCCCGCGAGCCGAGCGAGAGCTGCGGGCCACGGCGACGGTCTTCTTCCAGTCGCTGATCGCGGGGGTGCCCGAGGCCGCGGCGGAGCTGACCGATTTCCCCTTCAACCTCGACGGGGAGATCCTGAAGTCGCGCTCCGCCCTGGTCGAGCGGCTGGAGCGGGCCCTCGAGCGGGCCGACCTCTCCCGGATGACCTTCTACGGGGTCCTGCTGATGCCCTCCGAGATGATGCTCGCCCGGCACGGCCCGCCGCCGCGACGGATGGGCGAGCTTCAGCTCGAGGGTCGCTGGGTCGGCATCGCCAACCTCGGCGGGCATGGCTATGTGGCGGTCTTCGAGAAGCAGAAGGATCGGTGGGTCGTGACCGCCTATACCGATTGACCGCTTCTCGAACGCTCCCGCTCCGTACACGTACACGTGCACGTACACGTTCTCGGGTTCTCCTGTGCCCCGGTGTTGGTGACCGGTACCCGGGAAAAGCCGTGTACGTAGACGTGTACGTGTACGTGTACGGCCGCGGAGCTATTCCACGGTCTGGAGGAAATCCGCCAGCCGCTTCAAGCCCCGCTCGATATCCTCGTCGGAGGCCGCAAAGGACATCCGCAGGAAGCCCTCGGCCCCGAAGGGCGCGCCGGGCACGCAGGCCAGGTGCTGCTCCTCGATGAGGAGATCGCAGAGGGTGATGCTGCCGTCGATGAGCTTCCCGCCGGCCTTCTTGCCGATGAGGGCCCGGAGGTCGGGGAAGGCGTAGAAGGCGCCCGGGGGCTTCGCGCACTCGACGCCGGGGAGGGCCGCGAGGCCGTCGCAGAGGAGATCGCGGCGCCGGGCGAAGTGCCCCACCATCTCGGCGACGACGCCCTGATCGCCGGTGAGCGCGGCCAGGGCGCCGTGCTGGGCGAAGGAGGTGGCGCCGCTGGTGGACTGTCCCTGGATCTTCCCGATGGCCTTGATGATCTCCTCGGGGCCCACGGCCCAGCCCACCCGCCAGCCGGTCATGGCGTAGGTCTTGGAGACGCCGTTGATGATGACGACCCGGTCGCGCAGGTCGGGCGCCACCTGGAGGATGTTCTCGAAGGTGGCGTCCCCGTAGAGGATCCGGTTGTAGATGTCGTCGGTGAGGATCGTGACCTCGGGGTAGCGCCGCAGGACCTCGGCCATCGCCTCGAGGGTCTCGCGATCCAGGATCACCCCGCTGGGGTTCGAGGGGGAGTTGACGAAGAGGACCCGGGTCCGCTCGTTCAGCGCCGCCTCCAGGGCCTCGGCCGTCGGCTGGAAGCCCGACTCGGGGGTGGTCTCGACGTAGACCGAGGTCGCCCCGGCGAGGGTGACCATGTCGGGGTAGCTCACCCAGTAGGGGGTGATGATCACGGCCTCGTCACCGGGATCGAGGAGGGCCTGGCAGGCGTTGTAGAGCACCTGCTTCGCGCCCACCCCGACGATGACCTCGCTCGCGGCGTAGTCGAGCTCCTGATCGAGCTTCAGCCGGGTGCAGATCGCCTCCCGCAGGGAGGGCAGCCCGACGAGGGGCGGATAGTGGGTGGCCCCGGCGTCGAGGGCGTCCTTCGCGGCCTGCCGGATGAAGGCCGGGGTGTCGAAGTCGGGCTCACCCGTCCCGAAGAGGACGACGTCCTTGCCCTCCGCCTTCAAGGCGCGGGCGCGGGCGGCGGTGGCCAGGGTCGCCGAGGGCTTCACCGCCCGGGCGCGTTCAGAGAGTCGCATGAGTTCCTCCCTCTCTTGCTTGCTGCATGTTCAGCGGGCGGCCTTCAGGCGGGCCGCGACCCCCGGGGGCACCAGGGCGCTCACGTCTCCGCCGAAGCGGGCCACCTCGCGGACGAAGCGGCTGGAGACGTAGAAGTGCTCCTCCCCGGTCATCATGAAGACGGTCTCGAGCTCGGGGGCGAGCTTCCGGTTCATGTTCGCCATCTGCAGCTCGTACTCGAAGTCCGAGACGGCGCGCAGGCCCCGCAGGACCACGTCGACCTTCTTGTGCCGGCAGTAGTCCACCAGCAGCCCCTCGAAGGCGTCGATCTCGACCCGCTCGTCGTCGCCGAAGGCCTCCTCGAGGATCGCCTTGCGCTCCTCGACGCTGAACATCGGCTTCTTCTCCGGGTTGCAGGCGATCGCGACCACCAGCTTGTCGAAGACGTCGAGCCCGCGCTCGACGATGTTGATGTGGCCGTTGGTCAGGGGGTCGAAGGACCCGGGGTAGATCGCCTGGCGCACGGTCATCGTTCTCCTGGACTGGGCTGCGGGGGGGGATCGCCTTCGCGGTAGAGGGAGAGGTTCGTATCACCGTAGCGCCGCAGATCCACCCGCTGGAGTGTGCCCATCTGCTCGGGGCTCGGCGTCCGGCGGTCGTGTTCTACCACGAGGCGCCCGCCGGGGACGATGAGGCCCGGGCACGCGGCCACCGCCTCGCAGACCGGCCCGGGGCCCTCCGCGTAGGGTGGATCGGCCAGGACCAGCTCGAAGGGGCCGGCCCCCTCGATCGCCCCCTTCAGGCGCAGGGCGTCCCCCCGCTTCAGGGTGGCGCGATCGCCGAAGCTGAGGTGGTCGAGGTTCTTCTGCAGCACCGCGATCATCCGGGGCTCCCGCTCGACGAAGAGGGCCGCCTCGGCCCCCCGGGAGAGGGCCTCCAGCCCCAGGGCGCCGGTGCCGGCGAAGAGGTCGAGCACCCGCAGCCCGTCGCAGCGCTGGCCGAGGAGATCGAAGAGGGACTGGCGGACCCGATCCGAGGTCGGGCGGGCGAGCTTCCCCGGCGGGGGGTGCAGCCGCCGGCCCCGGGCACTGCCTCCGATGATCCTCATCGCGTCAGGCGTCGTCGGCCAGGATGTGATCGAGGAGCTCCCCCGCCGCGCCCCGCAGGCGCAGGAGCCGGAGCAGATCCTCGGTCTCGGCCAGCAGCCCGATCTCCAGGCGATCCCGGGCGGCCTCGTCCAGGCGGGGATCGTCCTCGTCCTCGAGGATCTCCCGCAGCAGCTCCAGGGGCGCCTCACCCTCCCGCAGCTCGGGCGGGAGGCCCTCGATGAGCTCCCGGGTGAAGGGCGAGCGAAGGGCCACCATCCGGGCGCCGGCGCCGACCGCGTTGCGCAGCCCGGAGCGGAAGTCCTCGTCCTCCTCGCCCTCCCACCAGGAGACCGCGATGGGGTCGACCTCGGAGGCGGCGACGGCCATCCCCACCGCGCCGCCGCCCAGCACGCCGACGAGATCCACCTCGATGCCCAGGAGCTTGAGGCCGGCGGTGAGCTCGCCCACCTCGTCCTCCTGCCCGGGCTCGACCAGCAGCTCGAGGCCCAGCTCGTTCTCGAGGAGGGGCGCCGCGGCCCGCTCGACGATGGCCGGGGCCCGGGCGAGATCCACCCCCGAGACGTCCAGGGGGACGTGGGTGAAGCCCGCCTCGACCCACTCGTAGATCTGCTCGGCCACCAGATCCGCCTCCTCGAAGCCCCGCAGCTTCAGGGGCGGGGCGGTGAGGATCAGCGGACGGTTGCAGCGGGTCGCCTCGGCCTGCCGCACCACCTCGGAGAAGAAGTGGTGCCGATCCCGGGGCTCGGCCAGGGCGCCGGCGGGGCAGAGCGCCAGGACCGCATCCGAGCTGCGCGTCGCCCGCAGAAGCGGCGCCACCATCGGCAGGGCCTCGCAGACCGCCGTGAGCAGGACGGTCCCGCGCTCCTCCAGGGCCAGGCGGACCTGCCGCAGGGAGAGGAGGACCACCCGCGAGCGCTTGCCGATCCGATTCGCCGCGGCGGCGGGGACGTGTCGGCGGAGGTCGTCGTAGGGGCGCATGGATCAGGATCGGATCGGGGCTGGAGAGCTCCGCGTCGGGTCGGTCGTAGGACGGGTGGATGGGGGTGTCAATCGGCCAAAGGCAACAGGGCCCCCTCCGTACACGTCCACGTGCACGGGTTCTCCCCGGTATCCTGGAACGGTCCCTGCCCGCCAGGGAAAGGCCGTGTACGTTCACGTGGACGTGGACGTGTGCGGACGTCGTGCGTTTCGAGCGTGGCCCCTGCTATGGATCCCCCATGGCCGGGACCACTCGCTCCTCTCTCCCCCTCCTCCTCACCCTCACCCTCCTCTCGACCGGCGCTGCCTGCCCGAAGGAGAGGCCCGGAGGCGGCGAGGAACCACCTCCTCCCGGGGAGGCGCGGGCCTCGACCCTCGGGGAGAGCAGCCTGGCCCGCCTCGGCGCGGCGGCCGGCGCGCCCGTCGTCGCGGCCCCGGAGCGCAAGCTGCGGGCGAGCTCCTTCACGATCGCCGAGCTGCCGCCGGACGACGCCCTCCCGCCCCCCGAGCCCGAGGCCGCCGGGGGTGAGCTGCCCCTCTCCCTGACCGCCTCCGACGGCACGGGCCTGGCCCTGCGCGCGCTGAAGGCGCGCGCCGTGATCGAGGCGCCCCTCGCCTTCACCGAGCTCTTCCTCACCTTCGAGAACCCCGAGGACCGCCTGCTCGAGGGGCGCTTCCAGATCACCCTGCCGCCCGGCGCGACCATCAGCCGCTTCGCCATGAAGATCGACGAGCGCTGGCAGGAGGGCGAGGTCGTCGAGCGCCAGGCCGCGCGGCGGGCCTACGAGGACTTCCTCCACCGGCGTCAGGATCCCGCCCTCCTCGAGCAGGAGGCCGGCAACAGCTTCTCGGCCCGGGTCTTCCCGATCCCTCCGCGGGCGAAGAAGGAGCTGATCCTCTCCTACTCCCACACCCTCGCCGGCCGCGACGCGCCCTACCTCCTGCCCCTGCAGGGCCTGCCCGAGCTGGGCCTCCTCGACGTGAAGGTGATGGTCTCCCGCAAGGCCGAGGCCAGCGCCGACCAGGACAAGAGCCTCTCGCCGGTGAAGGTCACCCGGGAGACCCTGACCCTGCGCAAGGAGGGCTGGACCCCCACCGAGGACTTCCGGGTCGAGACCCCCGACGTGCCGGGCCGCCTCGGCCTGCGCCACGGCAACCTGGTGGCGCTGCAGCTGATGCCGGTGGTGGGCGAGCAGCCCGACGAGATCGACTCCCTCTGCGTCCTCGTCGACACCAGCGCCTCCCGGGCCCTCGGCTTCCACCCGCAGATCGCCCAGCTGCGGCGCCTCGTCGCCTCGCTCGCGGAGGGACGCGGGGCCGAGGCGCCGGTGCTGGTCGCCGCCTTCGATCAGAGCGTGGTGAAGATCTTCCAGGGCGGCGCCGGGGCCTTCGGCCGCGACGAGGTCGCCGCCTTGCGCGAGCGCCGCGCCCTGGGCGCCTCGGATCTCCAGTCCGCCCTGGTCTGGCTCTCGGCCGCCCTCGAGGCGATGCCGGCCGGGCAGCGCTGCAAGCGCGCGCTGCTGATGACCGACGGGGTCGCCACCGCCGGGGAGGCCGAGGGGGACACCCTGCGGCAGGCCGCCGCGGCCCTGGGCAAGGCGGGGGTCGAGCGCCTCGACGCGCTGGTCCTGGGCGGCATCCGGGACGAGCACACCCTGCGGGAGCTGGTCACCGCCGGCCTCCCCCGGGACGGCGTGGTGATCGACGGTGACGATCCCTTCGCGGAGATCGGCCGCCGCCTCACCGAGGCCACGGCCTCGGGGCTTTCCGTGAAGGTCGAGGGCGCGAAGTGGGTCTGGCCCGAGACCCTGGACGGCGTGCAGTCGGGAGACGAGGTGCTGGTCTTCGCCGATCTGCCCGCCGCGGACGAGGTCGTGGTCTCCCTGGAGGGCGCCCGCCTGGCCACCGACCGGCTGCGCCTCGACGGCACCGAGCGGCCCCTCCTCGAGCGCGCCTGGGTGCAGGCCCGGATCGCCCGGCTCGAGCACCAGCGCGACACGGTGGCGTCGAACGACGACGACCTGCGGGAGGGGCTGAAGAAGCAGATGACGGAGCTCTCGGTGAAGCACCGGGTGCTCTCCCCCTACACCGCCTTCCTCGTGCTCGAGACCGAGGCCGACTACGAGCGCTTCGGCATCGACCGCAAGGCCCTCTCCGACATCCTCACCGTCGGGGAGAGGGGCATCACCCTCCTCCACCGCGGACCCGAGAGCCTGGTGCCGAAGCCCCCGCCGATCCCGGTGGTCGACAAGAGCGAGCCCGAGAAGAAGGGCATGAAGATGAAGGCCCGCAACGGCAACGGCGAGCACGAGGAGGACGGCGAGGCGGCGGCCGAGGGCCTCGAAGATCTCGCCAAGGAGGACGCCGGCCCGGCCACCGGCGGCGAGCCCGAGGCGGCCGACGAGCTGGCCGAGGGCAACGCCCAGGGCGTCGCGCCCGGCTCTCCGCCGGCTCCCCCGCCCCCGCCGGCCGAGGCCGCGCCCGCGCCCGCGGTGGCCGCGACCGCCGCCCCGGAGCCCGAGGCCGAGGCGCCCGAGCGGGACGAGCGCCGGATGCGCCTGGCGCCCCGCCGGCGCGAGGCGATGGCGGAGGAGCGCCCGGCCATCGGCGGCGGCGGCCGGGGTGAGCCCCGGAAGATCGTCGAGCTCCCCTGGACCGGGGAGTACCTCGAGGTGAAGAAGCTCCTCGAGGCCGGCCAGAAGGAGGAGGCCATGGAGAAGGCCCGCGGCTGGCGGGAGGAGTCCCCGGGCGACGTGCTGGCGCTGGTGGCCCTCGGCGAGGCCCTGGAGCAGGCCGGCAACCTGGCGGACGCCGCCCGGGCCTTCGGCTCGATCATCGACCTCTTCCCCTCCCGGGCCGACCTGCGCCGCTACGCGGGGAACCGCCTCGAGGCCCTGGCCGGGGGCGCCGGCCTGAAGCTGGCCGCGGACAGCTACGCCAAGGCCGCCGAGAGCCGCCCGGATCACCCGGCGAGCCACCGCCTGCTGGCCTTCGCGCTCCTGCGCCTCGGGCGCCACGCGGAGGCCTACCAGGCCCTCGCCGCCGGCCTCGACCGCGACTACCCCTCCGGGCGCTTCGCGGCGGCGAAGCAGATCCTCGGAGAGGATCTCGCGCTCGTCGCCCGGGCCTGGGCGGCGGCGGCGCCGGAGCGGGCCGACGAGATCCTCGAGAAGCTGAAGGCGCGGGGGCTCGACCCCGAGAACGCTCCCTCCCTGCGCTTCGTCCTCACCTGGGAGACCGACGCCAACGACGTGGACTTCCACATCTACGACGCCCAGGGCGGCCACGCCTACTACTCCCAGATGCAGCTCCCCTCGGGCGGCAACCTCTACGCCGACGTGACCACCGGCTATGGCCCCGAGTGCTTCACCATCCGGGGCAAGCAGCGAACGAAGCCCTACACCCTCCAGGCCCACTACTACTCCCGCGGCCCGATGGGCTACGGGATGGGCCTGCTGCAGGTGATCGATCACGACGGAAGCGGCAAGATCAGCGTCGATCCGCGGCCCTACGTGGTGATGAAGGACGGGGCCTACCTGGATCTCGGCGTCATCCGCTGAAGCACCGAAGTCGAAGACATTGTAGAAGCGAGACGATGGCCAACCAGGATCACGAGCGCTACCAGAACCTCCACACCATCGGGATGCTCAAGGACGTCATCCGCAAGTGGTGGGGGCTCGAGCTCGCCTTCGCCGACCGCGAGGGCTACGTCCTGGACCACGCCAGCGGCCAGATCATCCCGCCGAACAACGACTTCTGCCGCCTCTCCCTCTTCTCGAAGGAGGGCTTCCGCCGCTGCAACCAGAGCGTGAAGTTCGTCGGCGACCGCTTCCGCAGCTCGCGCAAGCCGCGGCGCAGCTTCTTCCACGAGTGCCACCTCGACCTCTGCATCGTGGGCTGCCCGATCGTGCTCGGCGGCAACTACGAGGGCTTCCTCTTCGTAGGCGGCTTCCTGCGCGAGCCCCCGACCGAGCACGTGACCGAGAAGCTCAAGGAGCGGATCCGGGCGCTCAACCCGGGCTCGACCGACCTCGACCGGGCGGCCAGCCGGATGCCGATCCTGGGCGACCGCGAGGTCGAGAAGCTCTGCGACCTCCTCGAGTTCGGGGTGGACGAGATCGCGGCCTACGAGGCCGCCGAGGCGCGCCACGACGAGGAGATCAACAAGCTCTCCGAGGAGCTCTCCGAGCGCTACCGCTTCGACTCGATCGTCGGGAACGGCCCGGCGATGCAGGGGGTCTTCGATCTGCTGGAGAAGGTCTGCAACTCGGACTCGACAGTGCTCATCCAGGGCGAGTCGGGCACGGGCAAGGAGCTGGTCGCCCGGGCGGTGCACTACAACGGCGCCCGCAAGGAGAAGCCCTTCGTCGTCCAGAACTGCTCGGCCTTCAACGACAACCTCCTGGAGAGCGCCCTCTTCGGCCACACCAAGGGCGCCTTCACCGGCGCCGTGCGGGACAAGAAGGGCCTCTTCGAGGTGGCCGACGGCGGCACCTTCTTCCTCGACGAGATCGGCGACATGTCGCCGGCCCTGCAGGTGAAGCTCCTGCGGGTGCTGCAGGAGGGCACCTTCACCCCGGTGGGCGACACCCGGGTGAAGGAGGTCGACGTGCGGGTGATCGCCGCCACCCACAAGGATCTCTCTCGGGCCGTGGCCGAGGGCGAGTTCCGGGAGGACCTCTTCTACCGGATCAACGTCATCCGCCTCGACGTGCCGCCCCTGCGCGAGCGCCCCGAGGACATCCCGGTGCTGGCCACCCACTTCCTGAACAAGCACGCCCGGGAGGGCCACGCCCCCCACCTCTCCGACGACTGCCTCCGCCAGCTCGGCGACTACCCCTGGCCGGGGAACGTCCGCGAGCTCGAGAACGAGATCGAGCGGCTCCTGGTCCTCGGCGCCGACCTCGAGACCCTCGACGCCAGCCTCCTCTCACCCCGGATCCGCGAGCAGGTGGGCAAGGCCGGCGCCGGCGGCCTCGCCGGCATCCGCGTCGGCGGCACCCTCAAGGCGGCGGTCGAGGCCCTGGAGCGGGAGATGATCCACCAGGGGCTGGTGCGCACCCACTGGAACAAGTCGAAGCTCTCCCGCGAGCTGGGTATCAGCCGCTCGAACCTGATCGCCAAGTGCGAGAAGTACGACCTGGAGAAGAAGTGACGCACTACCGCGAGGGCGAGGTCCCCGGGATCGACGGAACCCGGATCCACTACTCGGTCCTGACGCCGGACGGCCCGAACGAGGCCGACCTGGTGCTCTGCGACGGGATCGGCTGCGACGGCTTCGTCTGGAAGTACCTCACGCCTTCGCTGGCCCCGCGCCACCGGATCGTCCGCTGGCACTACCGCGGCCACGGCCGCTCGGGGACGCCCCTGGACCTCACCCGGATGGGCATCGAGGAGATCGTCGGCGATCTGGCCTCGGTGCTGGTCGCCGCCGAGATCGAGAAGGCCGTGCTGATCGGTCACTCGGTGGGGGTGCAGGTGATCCTCGAGGCCTGGCGGACGCTCGAGGAGAAGATCGCCGGCCTCATCCCGGTCTGCGGCTCCTACGGCCGCCCCCTGGACACCTTCCACGACACGGTGCACCTCAAGCGCGCCTTCCCGGTGGTCTACCGGGCCATGTCGGGCCTGCCGGAGCTGGCCCTGCGCGCCTGGCGGGTCCTGCTCCCCTCGCGGGCCGCCTGGGTCATCGCCCTGATGGCCGGCGAGGTGAACCGCTCGCTGATCCGCATCGAGGACATGCAGCCCTACTTCGATCACCTGAGCCGGATGGACCCCAAGGTCTTCGTCTCGATGCTCTCGAAGGTCTCCGAGCACTCGGCCCGGGATCTGCTTCCGGCCATCGACGTCCCCACCCTGGTGATCGCCGCCGAGCTCGACACCTTCACCCCGGCCTGGCTCTCCGAGGAGATGGCCGACGCCATCCCGGACGCCGAGCTGCTGATGGTGCCCAAGGGGTCCCACGTCGCGCCGATCGAGCAGCCCGATCTCTTCGAGCTCCGGATCGAGAAGTTCCTGCGCGAGAAGCTCGGCTGCTACTCCGGCTCCTGATCCTCGGCGGTCTCGGCGCCCGCCACCTCCGCCTCAGCCTCCGCCTCGGCCTCAGCCAGGGGCACCGCTGAGTAGACCGGCTCACCCCCGTCTCCGTCTCCGTTCCCGTCACCGCCGCCGTCTTCGTCCGGGGCTACCTCCTCCACCACCGGCTCCGCGCGGAACACCGGCTCCTCGTCCTCCTCGTCCTCGGTGACGGAGACGGGGACGGGAACGGCGAGGAGCACGGGCTCGGCCGGCGGCGGGGGCGGCGGCGGCGCGGGCTTCGCCGGGACCGGCAGCAGCGCCTCGTCGTCGAGGACGAAGGCCGTGATCAGCCCCTGGGAGAAGACCGTGATCACCCCCCCGGTGAAGAGCCCGATCAGGGTCTGGACCCCCCGGGCGACCTGCCCGGGGCTGGTGAGCAGCACCTCCGGGGGCAGCACCATGGCGAAGCTCACCACGCTGCCGACCAGGAAGGCCACCGCGATCCGCACCCCCAGGATCACGCCGCCGATCGCCAGGAGGAGCAGCGGCCTCCGCCCGAGGAGGGAGAGGGCCCGCGCCGGGGCCTCGAGGGGACGCCAGCCGGCGGCGATGCTCCCCACCAGGGCCAGGGGAAAGACGGTGTGCACCACGACCCCCACCGCCAGGCAGAGGGTGGCGCCGAAGGCCAGGGCGGCCGAGGCGACGAGCCCCCAGCCGCGGCTCACCTCGAGGGCGCCCGCCCAGAAGGAGGCGCCCGCCCAGAGGATCCCCCCCGCCCAGCCCCAGAAGGCGAGCAGCGCGCTGACCTCGAGCACGCCGACCACGGCCGAGCGGTCGAGGTGGGCGGCGAGGCTCTCGAAGAAGCCGCGCGGCGGCGCGTCCTCCCCCCGGGCGTGGGAGGCCAGCACCCCGACCTCGGCCGCGCGCTGCCCCCAGCGCAGGGAGGCCGCCAGGAGGGCGGCGGCCGCCGCCAGCCCCAGAACCGGCCAGAGGAAGCGGGCGGAGGTCACGAAGAGCAGCAGGTCCGCCGCCACCAGCCTTCCTGGCTGGAAGGTGGGCGGTAGCACCGGCAGGGTCCGGGCCAGGTGACCATCGACGAGGCGCCAGGCGAAGAGGAGGGGCATGAGGGTCGCCGCCAGGATCGCGGTCTCGACCAGCACCCGGCCTCCGACCAGGCGCAGGTTGCTCGAGAGTCCGGCCGAGGAGGTCCGGACGTAGGCGGAGAGTCCCTGCATGGCGCCCTCCTCCCTACACCAAGAGCCCCCGGCAGGCCCAGAGCCCCCTCTCCCGGGCCCACTTCTTCCGGTGCCCCGGGCGGCCGGGCGATTTCTTGACGCCCTGTCCTTTCGTTCAGTAGAACTACGTTCAGGACTGAACCCAATTTCAGGCACTCGAGGAGCGTGGGCCATGCAGGAACTGACCAAGCGGCAGCGGGAGATTCTGGAGTACGTCCACCACGCCATCCGGCAGGAGGGCTACCCTCCCACCATCCGGGAGATCGGCGCGCAGTTCGGCATCCGCTCCACCAACGGGGTGAACGACCACCTCAAGGCCCTCGAGCGCAAGGGCTACATCAGCCGGGGGGACAACAAGTCGCGGGCCCTCTCCCCCACCCCCAAGGGCCTCTCCGAGCTGGGCGTGAAGGGCGCCGACGGCACCGTCATCCCGGCGGTGATCCCCTCCACCGAGATGATCGAGGTCCCCCTGGTCGGGCAGGTCGCGGCGGGCACCCCCATCATCGCCGAGGAGAACATCAGCGACACCGTCCACATCGACAGCTTCTTCCTCGGTGGAACCACCCGGCGGGTCTTCGCCCTGCGGGTCGTCGGTGACTCGATGATCGACGACGGCATCTTCGACGGCGACTACATCTTCGTGAAGAAGCAGCTCACCGCGAACCGGGGCGAGATCGTCGTCGCGATGATCGAGGGCGAGGCCACCGTGAAGCGCTACTACCCCGAGGGCGACCGGATCCGCTTCCAGCCGGCGAACGAGCGGATGCAGCCGATCTACGTCTCGAAGGACGAGTTCCGGGATACGCACATCCTCGGGGTGGTGTGCGGGGTTTACCGGCGGATGCACTGATCCACGGGCTCGACCCCGGGCAAGGCCGTGTACGTGGACGTGTACGTGCACGTGCACGGACGTGAACGTCCTCGTACACGTCCACGTGCACGGCTTTTCCCTTGCTCACTTCCCGGTCGCGGCACAGGCCCCCAGGATCGAAGGGTCCCGATCGGCGATCATCTTCCGCGCCTGTGAACAGCTGAAGATCGCCGCCGCCGCCTCCCCCACCGCCCGCTGCTCCCGGGCCAGCGAGACCCAGAGGGTCGGATCGTCCTTCACGCTGGCCAGCAGCTCCTCGTACATGGTGAGGGCCTTGGGGTGCTGGCCGGTGGCGGCGAAGAGGTCCGCGATCCGCACCAGGAGCAGCTCCTCCTCGGCGCCGGTGAGGGCGGCCACCGCCGCCTGCAGCGCCTTCTTCGCCTCGTCCGGGCGGCCCGCCGCCAGCTCCAGCTCGGCCAGGCCGGCCGGCGGGCTCGCCGAGGTGGGCGCGAGCGCCCGGGCCCGCTCGAAGGAGGCCCGGCCGGCGCTGAACTCCTTCTTCACCGCCTGGATCGCGCCGACCAGCTCCCAGGTGGGGGCGTGGTCGGGGGTCAGCTCGATGGCGGCCCGGTAGGCCTCGAGGGCGCCGTCGAGATCCCGGGCCTGCGCCCGCAGATCCCCGAGGCGCACCAGCCGGATCGAGCGGACCGTGCCCGCCTCCGCGACCTCGCGGGCCAGCTGCCGGGCCTGCTCCTCCCTGCCCTGCTCCCGGAGCACGGCGACCTGCTGCTCCCGGTGGGCGTCGGCGGCCGCCGAGGCCTCCACCACGGCGGCGTAGGCCGAGGCCGCCTCCGCGAAGCGGCCCTTCGACTCGAGGAGCTTGGCCAGCCGCTCCAGGGGCGTGACCCCCTCCCCGGCCTGCGCGAGGCGCGCCGCCTGCTGGTAGGCCGCCACGGCCTCCTCGATCTTGTCGGCCCGGGCGTAGAGATCGCCCAGGTAGCGGTGAGGCTGCGGATCGGCGGGGTCCAGCTCGAGGGCCTTGCGGTAGGCCTCGATGGCGCCGACGGGATCGTTGAGCCGCACCCGGGCGCGGCCGAGCCCCAGCCAGGAGGCCGCCTTGCCCGGCTCCAGGTCGAGGGCCTTCTGGAAGGCCGCCGCCGCCGCCTCGGGCGCGCCCTCGTACTTCCGCATCGCCAGCCAGGTGTCCCCCAGGGCGTGGTGGGCCCGCACCTGGGTGGGATCGCCGCGCACCGCGTCCTGGAACTCCAGCAGCGCGGCCTCGAGGTCGCCGCTGTGCCGGTACTCCATGCCCTTGTGGTAGTGGGCCTCGGCCTCCAGCTTCGGATCGATGGGGTCCGGGCAGGCGACGAGGAGGAGGGGGAGGAGGAGCGCGAGGGCCTGCTTCATCGTCGGGGCTCCCATCGTCGTTTCGTGGTCTAGAAGAAGAGGAAGGAGGCCCCGAGGGTCAGGCCGAAGACCACCGGCACCTCGGCGTCGCCCGAGCCCAGCCCCAGCACCGCGTCGGTGAGGTTGGTGGAGACCTCGGCGGCCAGGGTCCACCGGCGGTGGATGCGGTAGTCGCCGCCCGCCACCACGGTGACGGCGAAGGCCGAGCGGAAGTCGCGCTCCCCGTCGGCGGAGAGGTTGGTCAGGCCCAGGACACCCGGGCCGATCCCGGCCCCGACCCAGGCCCGCAAGACGTTGAAGGTCCAGAGCCGCTTCGCCCCGAAGCTGGCCGGGATCATCTTCAGGCGCAGGGCATCGGCGCTGCCGCCCGCGTCGCCCCCGCCGAGGGCCATGCCCACCACCAGGAAGACCAGCGCCTTCGGGGTGACGTAGAGGTTGGTCTCGATGTCCATCCGGTAGGCCAGGAGGTTCCGGTCGAGGGCGGCGATCCGGGAGAGGGCGTTGCCGAGCTTGAGGGTGAGGTGGAAGCGCGGCGCCGGGAAGCCCGTCGGGTCGAGGCCCTCGCGCAGCAGCCGGGCACGGGAGAGGAGGTTCGCGGCGATCCGCGGCAGCTTCTCCTGCAGCTTCTGGTGCCCGCGGGCGCGGCCCAGGGTGCGGCCGACCAGGCTGCCGTCCGTGTTCGAGAAGAGGGAGAGCTGGAGGATGCTGCGCCCCCCGGCCCGGGAGAGGGTCGCGGTGAGGAGCAGCGGTGTGTTGGCGCTCTGGAGCACCTGCGTCGCCTCCTGCTGGCACTCGAGGTCGGTGCAGCCGGCGAGCCAGCGCGCGGCCTGCTCGTCGAGGAGGAGGCGCAGGTCGTCCCGCGTGCGCACCTCCACCCTGCCCTTCTCCTCGAGGGCCTCGATGATGAGCGACTCGAGGGTGCGGCGGGCCTCGTCGCTGACGGTGTCGGTCTGCAGGCCGACGAAGCTGACGGCCACCCGCTCCTCGTCCTCCCCCAGGGGGATGCAGGGGCGCGGCGCGGGGTCGGGGGCGTCGGGCTCGGGCTCGGGCTCGACCTCGAGCGCGGGAGCGACCTCGACCGCCGGCGCCGCCTCGGGGAGCTCGGCCTCGGTGGTCGAATCGGACGCCTCCGGGGCCTCCCCGACGGCGGTCGCCTCGGGCGCCGCCTCGCCCCCCTCGGGCTCGCTCGCCCGGGCGGGCGCGGCCATCAGGAGCAGGGCCAGGAAGAGAAACGCCCGCACCGACGGAGTCGGGCGGGCGTCTCGGATACTGCTCGTGGTGCGCGCACCTGGATTTGAACCAGGGACTTCCACCGTGTGAAGATGGCACTCTACCACTGAGTTATGCGCGCGGATTCGAAGGCCGCGGAGTATGCTATTCGCCCCCTGGGGTGTCAAGGCAATCACTCTCCCTTGCCGAAGGCCTTGCGCCAGGATCCGAGGAGGCCGCCCCCACCGCCGGCCGCGGGTGGCTTCGCGGAGGGAGCGCTCTCCCGGGCCGACGCGACGGCGTCGCGGACCCGCTGCGGCGCGTCCCCGGTCGCGAGGCGGACCACGGCGGTCTGGCCGCCCTGCTCGTAGCTCACCTGGAGCAGGCCCTCGGCGTCGAGGGAGAAGATGAGCTCCCGGGTCGCCCGGGGGTAGACCACCGTTCCGAGGAACTCGTTCTGCTCCACGCGCTCGGCCTCGCCCTGGTAGAGATCGAGCTCGACGGTGACCGTGCTGCTCCGCGGCGACGAGACGCTCAGGCGGGTGGTGGTCGGCAGGCTCAGGTTGCGCGGGAGCACCTCGCGGAAGCGGCCGTCGGGGAGCGCGAAGCCGATCGGCAGCGAGAGCACGTCGATCAGGGTCACCGCCTCCTCGCGCCCCAGGGAGTCGCCGAGCACGGCGCCGCCGATGGCGACCACCTCCTCGGGGTGCACGCCCTTGCGGGGCGGGCGCCCGAAGTGCTGGTGGATCCGGCCCTGCACCACGGGCATCCGGGTCTGGCCACCGACGAGGAGCACCTCGTCGATGCTCCGCGGATCGATGTTCTGCTCCTCCAGCATCTGGTCGCAGGCGGTGAAGGTGCGATCGATCAGATCGCGGGTGAGCTGGTTGAGGCGCTCCCGGGAGAGGGGCACCCGCAGGTCGAGGGGCTTGCCCTGGTGGAAGGTCACGAAGGGCAGCTCGATGACGACGTTGGAGACCTGGGAGAGATCGATCTTCGCGTTCTCGGCGGCGGCCCGCACCCGCTGCATCACGGCCGGCTGCTCGCGCAGGTTCACGCCGTGCTCCTTCTCGAAGCCCTCGACGACCCAGTCGATGATCCGGTCGTCGAAGTCGACGCCGCCCAGGAAGGTGTCCCCGCCGGTGGCGACCACCTCGAAGACGTTGCCGTGGAGCTGCAGCACCGAGATGTCGAAGGTGCCGCCGCCCAGATCGTAGATGAGGATCCGCTGGTCGTAGGCCCGGTCGAGGCCGTAGGCGAGGGCCGCCGCGGTGGGCTCGTTGACGAGGCGCACGACCTCCAGCCCGGCCAGCTCACCGGCCTGCTTCACCGCCGCGCGCTGCAGGTCGTTGTAGTAGGCCGGCACGGTGATCACGGCCTGCTCGACCAGCCCTCCGAGGTGCTGCTGCGCCGCCATCTTCAGGCGCTCGAGGATGATGGCCGAGATCTCGGCCAGGGTGCGGTTCTCGCCGCCGAGGACGACCTCGGCCAGGCCGCTCTCGCCCCGCACGATGGGATAGGTGAAGCGCTCGCGCAGCTGGCTCACCAGCGGGCTCTCGTAGGGCAGGCCGATGAGGCGCTTGTGGCCGTAGATGGTGTTCGCGGGATCCACCATCAGCTGATCCTTGGCCAGGGCGCCCACCAGGATCTCGGCGCTCCGCGGCGAGACCCCGACCACCGAGGGGAGGAGGTAGCGCCCCTTGTCGGTCGGCACCACCCGCGGCGTCCCCTCCTCCACGTAGGCGGCGCAGGTGTTGGTGGTCCCCAGGTCGATGCCGATCAGCCGCTTCCCGCTCAAGGTCCCGCTCCGGTCCCCACGAGCCCGCCCGCCGGAGGCGGTGGACTGGTCCTCACGGTGGGGGTCTCCAGCCGCACCGAGCCCGTCGGCGGCGGCTCGGGGGTCGCGGGGGTCGAGGCAGGGGCGGGAGAGGCCGGCGGCGGCTCGAAGACCCCGGTGCTGGAGAGGCCCACGCCGTAGGCCGAGTCGGGCGCCCGGCGCAGGGCCAGCCCCAGCACCCCCGCCACGTCGTAGAGCAGGCCATACTCGGTGACGGTGTCGGTGGGGATGTCCACCGCCTGGCCGGCCGGGGGCATCCCCGCGGCGCTCCACTGAGGGCTGACCAGGGCGCTCTGGCCGGTGATCGAGATCTGCGAGCCGTTGGCGAGGGGGCGGACCAGCACGGTCAGGCGCTCGGCCTTCCGGCCGAGGAAGTCCTTCCGGCCGATGCGCACCTGGTGGTTCGGCTGGGTGATCTTCCAGCCGGTGCCGACGATGCCGGAGTCCCGGGCGACCACCTCGAGGGGGAAGCCCCGGGAGGCGAGGACGGCCACCACCGCATCCCAGGCCCGGGCGTAGGGGAGCTGGAGGCGCAGGGTGGTCGGGAAGGGCTGGGGCGGCTGGCGGGTGCGGGGACCCTCGAGCTCCACCTCCGGTGCGCCCCGGGGCGCGGCCAGCGCCGGTCCCGCCGAGGCGAGACCGAGGCAGAGCGCGCCGATGAGCGCGAACCTCCCTGGGCCTCCGAGGCGCCCTCCCCCGCTGGTTGTCCCTCGCCTTGCCACGTTCCCGCTCCCCGGCCCGGATCCTCCCGCCGCGCGTGCGGACGGGTGCGACGATCCCGCCTGAAAGAAGATCATGGTAGCCACCGCCGCCGATCCGGGTCAACGCGACTCCGGGCAGCTAGAGGCCCCAGCGACGCGGTTTTCAGGACTCGAGCAGGGGTGGCGTGGAGCCGGAGGGCAGGGGCGGCAGCGCGTCGTCGGCCTCGAGGGACCACTTCTCGTAGGGCGCACCCTCCCCCTCCGGCAGCTCCTCGATGAAGGGCGAGGCCTTCATCACCACCCGCTCGTGGTCCCGCTGGGTGTGGGTGATGGGGTAGCAGAGGTAGAGCTCGTCCTTGGCCCGGGTGGTCGCCACGTAGAAGAGGCGCCGCTCCTCCTCGAGGCCGTCGGGATCCCGGTAGGCGGCCGAGACCGGGAAGCGCCCGTCGGCCAGCCAGATGACGAAGACCCCCCGCCACTCGAGCCCCTTGGCCTTGTGGATGGTCGAGAGGGTCAGGTGCTCGTCGGGATCGGCGCCGTCGACGACGTCCTCGGCCTCGAGCTCGGTGAGCAGCCCCACCTCGTCGAGGAAGGCGTCGACGTTCTCGTAGGCCCCGGCGAAGTCGGCGAGCTGCTCGATGTCCTCGATCCGGCCGTCGCCGTTAAGGAAGGTCTCCCGCAGGTACTCGCCGTAGCCGCCCTGATCGAGGATGGCCCGGATCATCTCGCCGGGCGCGGCCTGCAGGGAGGGCCGGCGCAGCTCGCGCAGGAGGGTCTGGAGGCTCGCGACGGAGGCCTGGGCCCGGGCGGGCACCTCGGCCAGGGCCTCCTTGCGCAGGAAGGCGTCGAGGGGGCTGGCCCGCTCACTCTCCCGGCCGAGCATCCACTGCCAGAGGCGCTCGGCGGTCGCGCCCCCCACCCCCCGGGACAGGCGGATGACCCGCTTGAAGGCCAGCTCGTCCCGGGGGTTGGCCAGGAAGCGCAGGTGGCAGAGCACGTCCTTGATGTGGGCCTGCTCGAAGAAGCGCAGCCCCGAGCGCACGACGAAGGGGATGCCGCGCCGCGAGAGCTCGACCTGGAGCTCGAGGCTGTGGTGGTGGGCCCGGTAGAGGACGGCCAGGTCCTTCAGCTCCATCCCCTCGTCGCGCAGCTCGAGGAGCCGCTGCGCCACGAAGGCCGCCTGCTCGAAGACGTCCCGGGAGGGCACCAGGGCCGGCAGCGCGCCGTCACCCCGGGTGGCGTGCAGCTCCTTGGGGAACTGCTTCACGTTCATCTCGATCGAGGCGTTGGCCAGCCCGAGGATCTGGGGCGTGGAGCGGTAGTTCTCGGTGAGGTGGAAGACCTGACACTCGGGGTGGCGCTCGGGGAAGCCGATGATGTTGGCGAAGTGCGCCCCCCGGAAGGCGTAGATGCTCTGGGCGTCGTCGCCCACCACCATCAGGTTGCCGTGCACCGACGAGATCAGCTCGACGATGTCGCCCTGCAGGCGGTTGGTGTCCTGGTACTCGTCCACCAGGACGTGGCGGAAGCGCCCGCCCTGCGCCGCCAGGATGGCCGGCCGCTCGGCCAGGAGCAGCTTCCAGTTGAGCAGCAGGTCGTCGAAGTCCATCACGTTCAGGGCGGCCTTGCGCTCGGCGTAGCGGGCCGCGGCGGCGATCACCTCGTCGGAGAGCGAGGCGAAGTGGGGGTGCTTCTCGGCCAGGAGATCCGGCAGCGAGCTCTGGGTGTTCACCGCCATGGAGACCAGGCGGACCAGGAGGTCGGACTTGGGGAAGCGGCGCGGCAGATCGTGGAAGCCCAGCTCGGCCACGCAGGCCTTCATGAGATCGCCGGCGTCCTCCCGGTCGAGGATGCCGTAGCGGTCGCCGTAGCCCAGCTCGGAGGCGTGCTCGCGCAGGGTGAGGTGGGCGACGTGGTGGAAGGTGCCGCCCCAGAGCCGGCGCAGGTCGGCGCCGAGGGCCTCGCCCACCAGCTCGCGGACCCGGCCGACCATCTCCCGCGCCGCGCGGTTGGTGAAGGTGAGCAGGAGGATCTCCTCCGGGCGCACCCCCGACTCGATGAGCCGCGCCACCCGGTAGGTCAGGGTCCGGGTCTTGCCCGAGCCGGCGCCCGCGATGACCAGCAGCTGCCCTCCCCCGGCCTCGACCACCGCCCGCTGCTCGTCGTTGAGCTGGGCGGCGTAGTCGATGCGCCAGTTGACCTTCGCCGGAAGGTTGCTCTTGAGGGTGTAGCGTCGAGTGGCCATGTCGGGATCCCGGGTATATCCAATACCCCTGACATGAGCACCGAGACCATCCATTGCCACCGCTGCAAGTCCGAGGGCCCGGCCCTCCCGGCGCCCCCCTGGCCCGGGGAGCAGGGTGAGGAGATCGCGGCCAAGGTCTGCCGCCCCTGCTTCCAGGAGTGGCAGCCGATGCAGATCAAGGTCCTCAACGAGCTGCGCCTCGATCTGGGCGATCCCGAGCAGGCCGCGCTGCTGGACGCGCACATGATGATCTTCTTCGGGTTGATGGATCCGGCCATCGTGGGCCTGCCCGCCTCGCCCTATGGGTATGGGGAGGGGGGTCCCGAGGGCAGCGGCGAGACGCGCCTCGACTGAAGCCGTCCACGTACACGTACACGTGCTCGGGTTCTCCAGGTGACCGGGTTCAGCTCCTGGTCGATGGGAAAGGCCGGGTACGTGAACGTGGACGTGTACGTGTACGAGGCTAGGCGCCGCCCTTCAGGAGGACGTCCCCTTCCTCCTCGAGCCGAGGCGACCACCGCCGATAGCGAAGCCCCAGCGTCTCGCCCTCGTACTGCGCCTCCTCGAACTCGGGAGGCTTGCGCGCCCGATCCTCCTCCAGCCAGCCGGCCAGGACCGCGTCCGCGGCGTCGAGGGCGATCGAGAGGACCTCCTCCTCGTCCCTTCCTTCCGGGGCCAGGCGGACGGTGACCTCCCAGCGCTCCTCGCCCTCGCCGCGCTCGACGAAGAGGGAGAGCTCGAGCTCGTCCTTCCCCTGCTTCCCCTCGACGCCGGTGTGCTCGCCCTCCCGCAGCCAGGGGCCGTAGCGCTCGGTGAGCATCCGGCCGACCTCCTCGCAGAGGGCCGCGGGGAGCGGGGTCGCGTCGGGGGTGCTCACGGTGCGGCCTCGGGGGTCACCGGCGCGGAGGAGACCGGCGCGCAGGCGGGGGCCCCGGGGCCGGGCTCGCGGGCCGCGGCGCGCAGCGCGGGGTGCGGTGCGCCGGCGGCCCAGCGGAGGGCCTCGCAGGCCACCCCTCCGGCGGCCCGCAGGCGTCGGAGCGCCTCGATGCCGAGCTCCACCTCCTTCGCCCGGCGGGCCTCCCCCTCGTCCAGATCGAAGTCCAGGAACTCGGGGTGCGAGAGCCGGTAGCGGCCCTCGACCCGCGGCAGCAGGGCCTCGAGGCGGGCCTTCTGGACCTCGAGATCGGCCACCCACTTCGGGGCCTCACCGGCGGCGCCGACCCGGCCCTGCACCTCCAGGAGGTGGCGGCCCAGCCAGAGCGCGGTCCGGGCGGCGCGCAGATCCGCCGGCTCGATGGCGGCGCCCCGGAGGGCGCCCTCGAGGCGATCGAGGCGGGCGGAGGTCCGCTCGCGCAGGGCGGTGGCGAGGCGGCCGAGGGCCACCCGCTTCTCCCGCGGGTCGTCGGAGAGCTCCAGCAGCCGCAGGTCGGCGAGGCGGGCGCCACCCTCGGCGGCGGCCCGCAGCCTCGGCAGGATCCCCCCGGCGCCGGCGGCCTCCCGGAGCACGGCCACGGTCGCCCGCCGCTCGGGCGAGGCGGCCTTCGGCTCGATGGCGTGGAGGCGCTCGGTGAGGGCGACGTCCCGGACCAGGGGATCGAGGCTCTCGGCCAGGCGCTGGAGGGCGTCGGCCGCGCTCGCGGCCACCCGGAGGTCGCGATCCTCCAGCAGATCGATCAGCGGGGCCAGGGCCCGGGTGCTGCGGCTGTAGCCCAGGGCCCTCGCGCCAACCCAGCGGCGGCGGGCGTCCGGATCCTTCAGCGCCGCCTCGAGGGCGGGCCAGCCCAGACCGGCGTGGGGCGCGTCGAGCCAGGCGGCGTCCGCCGAGAGCCCCTTCGCGGCCTTGCCCTTGCCCAGCTGCTCCAGCACGTCCTTCGCGGCCCGGGCGATCTCCTCGGGGACCGGCTCGTCGTCCTCCGGGCCCGCGGCCGCGAGGGCCTCGAGGGCCTCCCGATCGAGGCGCCGCAGGGCGCGGGCGTAGCGCGCCCGCACGTCGGTCTCGGCGAGCTGGGCGCGCCCCGCGGCCGGGGCCGAGGCGAGGATCTTCCGGGCGCGCTCGAGCTCGCCCTCGAAGTGGGCGGCGCGCAGGGCGCGGCCGGCCAGGAGGATCTCGGCCTCCTCGCGGTGTTGCCCCCGGGGGAAGCGGGCGAGGTAGGCCTGGAGGGCGAGGGTCGTCCCGGCGGCGCGGGCGGCCTCGAAGCGCAGACGATCGAGCTCCGCCACCACCGCGTCGGTGCCCGGGGCGCCGGGGTTGTCGCCGCTCCAGCGCTCGAGCCGGCCGATCTCACCGGAGGCCAGGGCCTCCTGGCGCAGCAGCTCCACCAGCCTCGCCTTCACCTCGTCGCTGCGGGCCCCCTCGGGGTGCCGGCGGAGGTAGTCCTCCAGCTCGGGCCGGCTCGAGTCGGGCTGGAGGCGGGCGAAGCGCAGCTTCGCCATGGCCTCCTCGGCCTCCAGCCGGTGGGCCGCCCGCGGCACCTCCTCGAGGTAGCGCTTGTAGCCCTCGATGCTCTTCGCCTTCTTCGCCCGGGCCCAGGCCAGGGTGTCGATCCGGGCGTGGGCGAAGGCGATCTCCTCGTCGTCGCTGGAGGGCTCGGCCAGGAAGGCCCGCCAGGCCTCGATCGTGTCGAGGCGCTCGGCGCGGCGGTAGGCGCCGCCGCCGCAGGCCGGCGCGAGCAGGATCAGGAGCGCCCCGAGGACGAGGGCGGAGCCACGAAAGCCTTTGGTGATCATGGACCTATCGAAAATCATTGAAGTAATTTCGAGTCTTCCTCCGGCCGCGGGAGCCTGCCGAGAGCGGCCGGGAAGGGTCCCGCCGCCGCTCGCGAAAGTGGCCCCCGATTTGACGGGCGGGGTGCGCACCGTACCATCGGGATGAATCCTCGCCCACCCGTGAACGTCGGAAGGTGGACGAGCGAGCGTCGAAGACCCCCTTGCACCATCCCTCCCAGCGACCGGGCCGCGATCCCGGACCCCGCCCCCGCCCCGCGGGTCGGGCCCTCCCTCGCCTGCTCCTCTCGGGCCTCGCCCTCACCCTCGGCGCCGGTTGCGTGACCACCGGCGCCGGCCCCGGCCCGGGCAGCCTCGCG
Organism: Deltaproteobacteria bacterium; assembly: GCA_029210625.1. Taxonomy (NCBI): domain Bacteria; kingdom Pseudomonadati; phylum Myxococcota; class Myxococcia; species Deltaproteobacteria bacterium. Next base: position 22,491 of record JARGFU010000048.1, read on the forward strand.
ACGGACGCCACCTCGCCACCGCGCCACCGGGAGCGGCGCCCTCCCCCGGATCTCCGGGAGCAGGAGCAGGCGCGCGCCGATCCCGCGCAGCGGCGGGAGCCGACCCACCCGGGGGTCGCCCAGCGAGCCTCCACCCTCGTCGGCGCGCAGCGGGTGATCATCGAGGGCAAGCGCCACCGGGCGGACTGCTCGGGGCTCGTGCGGGGGCTCTACGCCGAGGCCGGCCACGACCTCTTCGCCCTCGGCGCCCTCGGCGAGCAGCGCAACGGCGTCGCCATCATCTACCGCTACGTCCAGCGCTACGGTCGCCTGCACGGGGGCCGCCCGGAGAAGGGCGAGCTGGTCTTCTTCGACAACACCTACGACGCGAACGGGAACGGCCGCCTCGATGACGCCCTCTCCCACATCGGGGTCGTCGAGAAGGTGCGCAAGGACGGCACGGTCGTGGTGGTCCACTACGGCGGCAGCGGCGTCGATCGCCTGCTGGTGAACATCGAGCACCCCGATCAGCGCCGCAACGCCCGGGGGGAGCCGATCAACGACTACCTGCGCCGCGCCAAGGACGGCCCGCGCCTGGCCGGGGAGCTCTTCGTCGCCTGGGGGTGGCTGCCGAAGGCGCGCGCGACCATGCTCGTCGCCCACCGGTAGGGCTTCGAGCTTCGAGCTTCGAGCGGTGAGCTTCGAGCGGAGGGCTCTGACGCTCACGGGCTGCTCGACCGCTGGCCGCTGACCCCGAAGTTCGGGGCGTCAGCTCTCGGCTGTCAGCTGTCAGCCATCAGTCTTGCCGCGCCGACTCGCAGCTCGCAGCTCGAAGCTCACCGCCCTATCGGCGCAGCAGCTTGCCCACGGGGTGCTTCGGGTTGATGCCCAGCAGCTCCTCCTCGGCCGCCTTCGCCTCGTCCGCGCGCCCGAGGTCCAGGAGGGCCTGGATGCGCCCCACCCGCGCCCGCAGCAGGTCGGGCTCCGCCGCGACGAGGGCGTCGAAGGCCGTGAGGGCCGCCTCCCGGCGACGCTGGCTCATCTCCCCGCTCACCAGCAGCCAGGCCTCGCCGAGGCGCGCGAGGGGCGGCTTGGCCCCGAAGGCCTCGATGTTGGAGAGGAGGGTCTCCGCCGGACCCGGCTCGTCCTCGAGGCCGTAGTAGAGGGCCAGGCCGGTCATCGCCACCACCGAGCGCTGGTTGGCGTCGTGGTTGGCCCGCGCGATCGCGTAGCCCGCGGCGTTGAGCTTGCCCGCCTCCTCCATGAACTCGGTGGAGCGCCGGTCGAGGGCCTGTAGCTCCCCGAGGTGGGCCTGGGCCTCCTTCTGCAGCCGCTCGTACTTCGGGCCGCGGGCCTTCTTCATCTGCTCGGTGACGGCCCGCATCCGGGCGCTCGTCTCCCCGGCCGCGTCCACCACCGCCCGGCCGTCGGCGCGGACGATGCTCGAGAGGAGGAAGTGCGCGGCGGCGAGGTCGGTGGCCGCCTCGGGGTATTGCGGATCCAGCTCGTGGGCGGCCCGGAGCTTCTCGATCGCCAGCTTCAGGGCCTCGGGATCGTCGCGCAGCAGGAGCGCCCTGCCCTCGCTGCGGATGACCACGGCCTGAGCGTCCCAGGCCATCCGCAGGCCGACGCGCTTGCCGATCAGGTCGTCGAAGGTCGCCGGGGCCATCACCGCCAGCAGCCCGGCCAGGGCGCCGAGGGCCGCCACCACGCCGAGCGCGGCGAGGACGATCTTCCGCCGGCGCCGGCGGGCCTTCACGAAGGGATCCTCCCAGAGCTCGTCGAGGAGGAAGGCATCGTCGATCGAGGCGGCGTCGTAGACGCCGGAGGTCGCCGCCATGTCGGGACCCCAGGCGGCGCCGCCGGTCTCGGAGCTGGGGTCGATCTCCCCGGCCCGCGCGCCGGCGGGCAGCGGGGTGCCCAGGGACTCCCCGAGGAAGACCTGGGAGATCGAGGGCTCGGCGGGCGGCAGGGGCGCGGGGGTGGCCTCGACGGTCTCCGCCGGATCGGAGGGAGCCGGTGTCTCGGGCCGCGGTGCGGGCTCGGGTTCGGGTTCGGGTTCGGGCTCCGCCGCGGGTGCCGGGGCGGGCGTGGGCGCCGGGGCCGCCGCGGGCGGGGGCGTCGGAG
>JARGFU010000049.1 GCA_029210625.1 Deltaproteobacteria bacterium
CTCGCGGGACGGCCTGCTGGCCCGCCTCAAGGACGAGGACTGGGCGCTCACCCTGGGAGTGAACCTCTCCGGGGTGATGCACCTCTGCCGCGCCGCCTCCCGTCCGATGATGAAGCAGAAGGGCGGGGCGATCGTGAACCTCACCTCGGTGGTCGCCCAGACCGGCAACGCCGGCCAGGCCTCCTACACCGCGGCCAAGGGGGGCGTGATCTCGCTGACCAAGTCGCTGGCCCGGGAGCTGGCCTCCCGGAAGATCCGGGTGAACGCCGTGGCCCCCGGCTACATCGAGACCGACATGACCTCGGGCCTGCCGGAGCGGGCCAAGGAGGCCATGCTCTCGCAGATCCCCCTGCGCCGGGCCGGCGCGCCCGAGGAGGTCGCGGCCGCGGTGCTGTGGCTTGCGGGGGAGGAGTCGGGCTATGTCACGGGGCAAGTCCTGAACGTGAACGGTGGGATGTACCTCTAGCGCCGACCCCCCCTTGGGGCTATTGGAGTCGGCCGCACTTCGAATTCGAACGAACAAGAAAGGAAGATTCGTCATGTCCGTGGAGAACAAGGTCCGGTCCATCATCGCCGAGCAGCTCGGCATCGCCGAGGACACCGTGAAGACCGACAGCGCCTTCATCGAGGACCTCGGGGCCGACAGCCTCGACATCGTCGAGCTGGTCATGGCCATGGAGGACGAGTTCGAGGTCGAGATCCCCGACGAGGAGGCCGAGAACATCAAGACGGTCGCCGACGCGGTGAAGTACATCAACGACCACAAGAGCTAGCCCGGCGTCAGACGCTCCCACGTCGCTGACAGCGGGCCGCGAACTGCGGTTCGCGGCCTGGAAGGAGACGCTGCCATGAGTCGTGGAGTGGTGGTGACCGGCCTCGGTGCGATCACCCCTCTCGGGGTGGGCCTCGGGCCCACCTGGGAGGGGCTCTGCGCCGGCCGGTCCGGGATCGGCCCCATCGAGGGCTTCGACGCGAGCGAGTTCGTCACCCGCTTCGCCGGTGAGTGCCGGGACTTCGATCCGGAGGCCTACGTTCCGAAGAAGGAGATCCGCCGGAACGACCGCTTCATCCACCTCGCCCTCGCCGCCGCCCAGATGGCGCTCGAGGACGCGGGGCTCACGATCGACGAGCACAACGCCGATCGGGTGGGGGTCTTCGTCGGCTCGGGCATGGGGGGCCTCGGCTCCCTCGAGGAGCAGCACGAGGTCCTGCGCACGCGCGGGCCGGGGAGGGTGAGCCCCTTCTTCATCCCGGAGACGATCATCAACCTGGCCGCCGGCCAGATCTCGATCCGCTTCGGGGCGCGCTACGCCAACTTCGCCCACGTCTCGGCCTGCTCGTCCTCGGCCCACGCCCTGGGCGAGGCGGCGCTCCACATCGCCGCCGGGCGGGCCGACGCGATCATCGCCGGCGGCAGCGAGGCCGCGGTGACCCCCCTGGGGGTCTCGGGCTTCAACGCCATGAAGGCCCTCTCCACCCGCAACGACGACCCCCAGGCGGCCAGCCGCCCCTTCGAGCGGGACCGGGACGGCTTCGTCATGGGCGAGGGCGCCGGCATCCTGATCCTCGAGGCCGAGGAGACGGCCCGGGCCCGGGGCGCGCGCATCTACGCCACCCTCGCCGGCTACGGCGCCACCTCCGACGCCCACCACATCACCTCGCCCGCCCCCGGGGGCGCCGGGGCCGCCCGCTGCATGCAGCAGGCCCTGGACTCGGCGGGCCTCGCGCCGGAGGCCATCGGGTACGTGAACGCCCACGGCACCTCCACCGCCTACAACGACAAGTTCGAGACCGAGGCCCTGAAGGCCGTCTTCGGGGCGCACGCCCGGTCCCTGGCGGTGAGCTCGACCAAGTCGATGACCGGCCACCTCCTGGGGGCCGCGGGGGCGCTCGAGGCCGTGATCGCGGCGAAGGTCCTGGAGACCGGGATCATCCCGCCGACGATCAACTACCAGAACCCGGATCCGGAGTGCGACCTGGACTACGTGCCCAACCAGGCCCGGGAGGCCCGGGTGCGAGCGGTGCTCTCCAACTCCCTGGGGTTTGGTGGTACGAACGCCTCCCTGCTCTTCACCCAGCCCCAGTAGGGGTGCGGCCGGACTCACGCCTGCACCCCGCAAGAGAGGACAGGCGATGACCCAGAGCCAACAGCACTCCCTCCACATCGCGGTGGCCAGCGATCACGCGGGCCTCTCGCTCAAGCTCTCCCTCGTCGCCCACCTGCGGGCGGCCGGGCACGGCATCAGCGACTTCGGCACCGACAGCACCGAGTCGGTGGACTACCCCGATCACGGGGCCGAGGCCGCCCGGGCCGTCGCGTCGGGGAAGTGTGACCTCGGGCTGCTGGTCTGCGGCACCGGCATCGGGATGAGCATGGTGGCCAACAAGATCGACGGCGTCCGCGCCGCGCTCTGCCACACCGAGTGGGAGGCGCGGGCCACCCGGGCGCACAACGACGCGAACGTCCTCTGCCTGGGCGAGCGGGTGGTGGGCCCCGGCCTGGCCGAGGCGATCCTCGACGCCTTTTTGAACACCCCCTTCGAGGGGGGACGCCACGAGCGGCGGGTCGCCAAGATCTCCGCCCTGGAAAAGGAGTGATTCAAGATGGTCAAGCACATCCAGACCCCGCTGAAGGACGCCGATCCCGAGATCTTCCGGGCCGTGCAGGACGAGGTCCGCCGCCAGGAGGAGGGGGTCGAGCTCATCGCCTCCGAGAACTTCGTCTCGGACGCCGTGCTCACCGCTCTCGGCTCGGTGCTGACCAACAAGTACGCGGAGGGCTACCCGGGCAAGCGCTACTACGGCGGCTGTGAGGTGGTGGACGTCGCCGAGCAGCTGGCCATCGACCGGGCCATGGCCCTCTTCGGCGCCGAGCACGCCAACGTGCAGCCGCACTCCGGCGCCCAGGCCAACATGGCGGTCTACTTCGCGGCCATCGAGCCGGGGGACACCATCCTCGCCATGGACCTGGCCCAGGGCGGGCACCTCACCCACGGCTCGCCGGTGAACTTCTCCGGCCGCCTCTACGACGTGGTGCCCTACGGCCTCGGCGAGGACGAGCGGATCGACTACGAGAAGCTCCACGCCCTGGCGGTCGAGAAGAAGCCGAAGGTGATCGTCGCCGGCGCCTCGGCCTACCCCCGGATCATCGAGTGGGAGAAGGTCCGCGCCGCCGCCGACGCGGTGGGCGCCCTGGTGATGGTGGACATGGCCCACATCGCCGGTCTGGTCGCCACCGGCCTGCACCCCTCGCCGGTGCCCCACGCCGACTTCGTCACCACCACCACCCACAAGACCCTCCGCGGGCCGCGGGGTGGGATGATCCTCTGCACCAAGGCCTGGCGGAAGAAGGTCAACTCGCGGGTCTTCCCCGGGATGCAGGGCGGCCCGCTGATGCACGTCATCGCCGCCAAGGCCGTCGCCCTCAAGGAGGCCGCGGCGCCCGAGTTCAAGACCTACCAGGAGCAGGTCGTGAAGAACGCGGCGGCGCTGGCCGCGGCCCTGGCCGAGGGCGGCCTGCGCCTCGTCTCCGGCGGCACCGACAACCACCTCACCCTGGTGGACCTGCGGCCCAAGGGCCTGACCGGCACCCAGGGCGAGATCGCCCTGGGCGAGGCGGGGATCACCGTGAACAAGAACATGATCCCCAACGACCCGGAGAAGCCCATGGTGACCTCGGGCCTGCGCCTGGGCACCCCCGCCGTGACCACCCGCGGGATGGGCGTGCAGGAGATGCAGACCATCGCCGAGTACATCCTGGAGGTCCTCGAGAACCACGAGGACGCGGGGAAGAAGAAGGCGGTGAAGGAGAAGGTCGAGGCGCTCTGCCACGACTTCCCCCTCTACGCCCACCGCCTGGCCTAGAATCCCTCCGCCGTGAAGTGCCCCTTCTGCACCTCGACCGAGAACAAGGTCATCGACTCCCGCCTGACCCAGGAGGGGGAGGCGATCCGCCGCCGCCGCTCCTGCCTCGAGTGTGAGCGGCGCTTCACCACCTACGAGCGGGTGGAGGCCCACGACCCCCTGGTGGTGAAGCGGGACGGCCGGCGCCAGCCCTACGACCGGGCGAAGGTGGTCGCCGGCCTCCTGCGGGCCTGCCAGAAGCGGCCGGTGGCCCTGGCCGAGGTCGAGCGGATCGCCGAGGAGATCACCGCGGCCCTGCAGGTGCGCAGCGACCGGGAGGTGCCCACCTCGGCCATCGGGGACCTCTGCCTGGAGCGGCTCCGGCGGATCGACGAGGTGGCCTACGTCCGCTTCGCCTCGGTCTACCGGGCCTTCGCCGACATCGAGGAGTTCCGGCACACGCTGGAGGATCTCGAGCTCCCCTCCGGCGGGGAGGACGACGCCCCTTGAGCCACGACCGCTTCATGGAGGCGGCCCTCGCCGAGGCGAGGGCGGTGGTCGGCCAGACCTCGCCGAACCCCCCGGTGGGCGCGGTGGTCGTCGCCGGCGGGAAGATCATCGCCCGGGGCGGCACCTCCCCCGCGGGGGGCCCCCACGCCGAGGTCGTCGCCCTCGCCGAGGCCGGCGCCCGCGCCCGGGGCGCGACCCTCTACTCGACCCTCGAGCCCTGCAATCACCACGGGCGCACCGCGCCCTGCACCGAGCGGATCCTCGAGGCGGGGATCTCGTGGGTGGTGGTGGGCACCCGGGACCGCAACCCCAAGGTCTCCGGCCGGGGCCTGCGCCGCCTGCGGGCCGGCGGCCTCGAGGTGATCGAGGGGGTGGCCGAGGCCGCGTGTCAGCGCCTGGGCGAGCCCTTCTTCACCTGGGCCCGGCAGGGGCGCCCCTGGGTCGCCCTGAAGATGGCCGCCACCCTCGACGGGCGGATCGCCACCGCCACCGGCGACTCCCGCTGGGTGAGCGGCCCCGAGGCCCGCTCCCGGGTCCACGCCTGGCGCAGCCGCTTCGACGCGGTGCTGGTCGGGGCCGGGACCGTGCGGGCCGACGATCCCCGCCTGAACGCCCGGCCGGCCGGCGGCGGCGGACGCGATCCGGTGCGGATCATCCTCGACGGGCGGCTCACGACCGATCCGGGCGCGCGGGTCTATCGCCAGCGCTCGAGGGCCCCCACCTGGGTGGTGCTCCCGACGAAGGCCGCCCGGGCGCGCCGGTCGGGCTTCGCCCGCAAGGGCGTCGAGCTGATCGAGGTCGACGGCGCGAAGGGGAAGGTCGAGCTCGGCGCGCTCCTCGCCGCCCTGGGCGAGCGGGAGATCGTCAGCCTCCTCGTCGAGGGGGGCGCCGAGGTCGCGGGCGCCTTCCTCTCGGCCGGGCTGGTGGACGAGCTGCGCCTCTTCCTCTCCCCCAAGATCGTCGGCGCCGGCCCGGCCTGGGTGACCCTCCCGGCGGGGGTCGCGCCCGAGCGGATGATCCACGCCCTCGGCCTGACGATCGACGGGCTCGAGCGGGTGGGGGACGACCTGCTCCTGATCGCGAAGCGCTAGCGCGCTAGCGCGCCTGGTGCTGCATGGCGCGGAGGGCGCGGCGGCGATCGAGGGCGCCGGCGTGGGCCTCGGGCCGGGCGTCCGGCGGGGGCCGGGAGCGGCGATCCGCCTGGCGGAGCCGGGCCCGCTCCAGGTCTCCGGGGGTGGCGAGCCGGCTGCGGGCCGCCGGCGCCAGGTCGGCGAGCGCCTCGCGCCGGGGGCCGCCGAGGATCAGCGGCCGGCCCAGGCGGAGCACCGGCAGCGTGGTGTGCACCCGCAGCTCGAGCTGGCCGAGGGTCCCGTGGTCCAGGCTGGCCTCGACGCGGTACCAGTCGAAGCCCTCCGGCGTGCTCACCGGCCCCTCCGCGACCTCCTCCGCGCCGAGGAAGAAGGCCCGCTCGACGCCCTCGGCGGGCTCGAAGCCCTGGAGCAGGACGTGGGTGCCCTCCTCGAGGAGGCCGTCCTCCGATCGCCAGAGCCGCTCGCCCTCCGGCAGCCCCACCCAGAGGGAGACCCGCAGGGGGGCCGGGCCGCCGGCGGCCAGCGCGCTCACCCACCACGGCTCGGGGACGCCGGGGCCGTGGGCCTCCAGGGTGGGGCCGGGGTAGGGCTGGTCAGGGAGGAAGAGGCGCTCGGGCTCGCCCGCCGCGCCGCGGACGACGGTCCAGGCCATCCAGTCCACCGGCCGCGAGCGGGGCGTGAAGCGGGGGTGGGCCAGGCGGTTGGCCGCGTGGGTGACCGTGAACTCCTCGGCCTCGAGGCCGGTGAGGAGGCGCCGCTCGGGGGCCGCGGCGGGCTCGGGCCCGCAGGCGCTCGCGACGAGGAGCAGCAGGGGGAGGAGGCGCCTCACTGGCTCACCCACGCTCTCGCCGCCTCGAGGACGGTGTCGGTGCCCCGCAGCAGGTCGCTCTGGGTCTGGAGGATCCACTCGTCGGGGCCGGCGCCGCTGCCGGTGAGGAAGGGCCGCGCCTCGCCCCCGGCCGGGATCAGGCGGGAGTCGGCCACCTGGATGGCCCCCCCCGAGACCTCCCCGGCCCGCACGCTCATCAGGTGGGTGAAGAAGTCGTTGCCCGAGACATCACGGTGGGTGAGCACGGCGACCCGGGCGCCCGCCGCGGCCGCCGGGGCGGGGTGGCCCTCCATCGGCAGGGGCTCGGCGAAGAAGCCCCCGCAGGCGCCGCCGACCACGGCCTGGCAGGTGCGCAGCGCCTCCCAGGTCTCCTCGGAGATCGAGGCGTCCGCGAAGTAGGCGTCCTCGTAGCCGAGGCCCTCGCTGGCCGAGACGAGGAAGGAGCCGAGGTGGTCGACCTCCGCGGAGTAGCCTCCGTTGCCGATCCGCTCGTCGATGATGACCCGCGCCGGGCCGTCGCGCAGGGCGATGGCGAAGGCCGGCGTGCTGCCGATGAAGTCGTCGAAGCGCAGGTACCGCACCCCGCCGTCGTCGCCGACGAAGGGCTGGTCCCGCCCGCCGCCAGGATCATGCAGCGCGGTCCCGAGGGTGCGCCGCACCCGGGGCTCGCAGGCGTAGCCGGAGAAGCCCCCGCTCATGCCCTCGGTCCAGACCGCGGCGGTGGCCTCGGCCAGGGAGAGCTCGTGGTGGACCGGGGCGGCGGCGCAGGCGTCCGCCCCCGGGGCCAGGCCCGCCTCGCAGCGGGCCACCCGCAGCCGGGAGCCCAGGAAGGTCGCCAGCCCCAGCAGGTGCAGGGCGCCGGCGGGCTCCCGCCCCCCGGGGTCGCCGTTGTAGCCGAGGAGGGGATCCACGGCCTCGAGCCACGCGCGGGGGGTGAGGCCGTCGATCTCGAGGATGGCGTCGCCCACCTCCAGGCCCGGGATGCGGGGGTCGAGGATCAGGGGGAGGCGCGGCGAGCCCCCGAGCAGGTCGGCCTCGCCCAGCAGGGCGCAGCCCACGAAGGGGGCCCGGGCCATCATCAGCCACCAGTGGCCGGCGTAGGGGGGCGAGTGGTGGTCGTCCCGCAGGGGGCGGGCGCCGGCCGCGAGCTGGCGATGGAAGCCCCAGGGTGGGTCGGCCCCCGCCCGGGCCATCCCGGCCAGGACCTCCGCGAGGGCGAGGCGGGAGGCCTGCCCGCCCTCGAAGAGGGCGACCTCCAGCTGCTCCCGCAGCAGCTGACCCGGGAGCCGGGCCGGGGCGGGGTCGGGGCCCAGGGCGGCGGCCCGGTCGGTGCACCGCCCGAACATGCACAGCCCCGCGGGGCCGCAGCCCTCCTCCAGGCCGGCGCAGTCCGCCGCCACCACCGCCGCCTCACCCAGGTCCAGGACCCGGATGGCGTCCACCACCACCCCGTGGCTCGACGAGACGGGCCAGACGGGCATGGGCGGCCGGGAGGTCCCCCCGAGGCCCTCCTCGTCCCCCAGCTCGAGGACGGCGGGGGGGAGGAGCCCGCCGAGGAGGGCGTCCACCGGGCCGCTGCTCCACTCCTCCCAGCCGTCGTCGGTGCGCCTCCCGGTGGGGCGCAGGCGCAGGGGCGGGAAGGGCTGCCCGGCGGGGTCCTCCCAGAAGAGGCCGCCGCCGATCCGCCGCCCGTCGGGCCGCTGCCAGAAGCTCACCTCGATCCGCCTCCCCGCCAGGGCCCCGGCGAGGGGCGCGAGGTCCAGGGTGATCCACTGGCCCCGCCCGCCCAGGCGCAGGGCTCCGGCGCCCTCCAGGGCCTCGGAGGCCGGCAGGAAGAGGGGGGAGAGGGCCTCGTCGTCCAGGGGGGCGCTGCCGTCCCCCGCGCTCACCCAGAGGGCCGGACCCTCGGAGAGGGAGGCGAGGGTGTCGAGGGAGGCCGAGGCGTGGTCCGAGGCGTCGAGCCGGACCCTCCCGGTGATCGGATCGAAGCCTCCGCGCGCGTCGTGGCCGGCCGCGATCAGCAGCAGCGCCGCGGCGGGGAGTCCCGAGAGGAGGAGGGCCCGGGCGGGCCGCCATGACCAGCGCGCCATCGTCGCCCGACGATACCACCGCCGGGGTCAGGGGTTCGTTGACACGGCCCGTGGGCGAGGCGCCACTGGCCCAGGGGCCGGGACGGCGGTGAGGGGCCGAATTCGCCCCCCAGCGGGCGAAGGGAGACCTGGCCCGCACCCTGCAGTAGTCCGCGCCGTGACCGAACGCTTCGATGGCCCTCTGCGTCTGGCCGACTGAGGGGAGCGCCTTGAAATGGAACTGAGGGGAACGGGGGCGAACTACTCGGAATCGTGGCGTACAGGGCTCTAGCGCACCGAATTCGGGGGGCAGCCACGCGAACGGAGGCCGCTTCTGCGGCCAGTTCTGAGACTGAGGGGGCCTGGGACGCCTGAAGTGCCACGCATGGCCTCTGGAGGGCTTCTAGGCGGCAACCAGTGTTCCGTCTTCGGCTTCCAGGCCTCCGAGAAATTCGCCCTGTTCTGAGACTGAGGCTACTTGGCTAGATCTCGTTGTACGGGGCCGACAGATGGAACTTGTTGGGTTCTAGGTGTTCGGCGATTTCCGTCTTGCGGGCCCGAAGATCGAAATCCGTCCTCGGGCACCTGTGCCGATTTCCATGTTTCGTAAGGGCCTGGAACTAGGTAGCTTTTCCGTCGAGAGGCCCCGAATCTGAACGTGCAGAATTTGCCTGAAGATGGAAATGAAATGTTCGAAATTGGGGCAAAGTGTGGCAAATGCCCCACGTTTCGAGCCATCGAAGAAGGCGCTGAAACCCTCCTTAGAAGGGCGTTCAAGGGGGGTGATCAGCCCTCCTTCGGCGCGACCAAAGCGGCCCTCACGAGGCAGTCCTTGGCCTCGAGGAGTTTTCGCAGGCCGGCGGCGAGTTCGGGGCTCTCGGGGAGTTTGTTGGCCGCCCAGAACGCCAGAGCGGCGACCCTCGCGGCCGGCTCCTCGATGTGTGGCGGCAGGTGGGCGAAGGTGAAGAACTGGAGCAGGTGCTCGACATTCAAATGGTGCTTGCGGCCGGACATCGGGGCCTCCTTGTCTGTCGAGAAGATCGTCTCGCGGTAGAACTTCAGCGCGGCGATCGATTGTTGGATGTCTGGCAGGGCGAGGTGCGCCGGCTCGTCGGGGCCTCGGTAGGTGGGCAGCCCCCAGGCCCGGCACAGCTCGAGCAGCACCGAGACGTCGATCATTCGGTAGTGGAGGTACTGGTCGAGCTCCGGCATGTGGTGGGCCATAAACCGACGGTCGAAGTGGATCGAGCTCCCACAGAGCCTCGCTTGCCCGGGCTCGGCCGCGTCCCGCAGGGCCGCGAAGATGAAGTCCGTGGCGCTCTGGAGGCTCCAGCGGGAGTCGCGTACCAGGTCGAGCAGCCCGGAGGATTGATGCATCTCCCGGACCCTCGGTGACATCTGGTCGAGGACCTCGTCGGGCTGGTGGATCGTGATGGGGATCGGCTCACCCTGGGGCACGAGATCCCAGCCGGTGAAGACCACGGCGACCTGGAGGATGGCGTCGGCCTCCGGGTCGAGGCCGGTGGTCTCGAAGTCGAGCCAGACCATGGGGGTCTCGGTCATGGCGTCACCCCGTAGATCTCCTCGCGGACCTTCGCGAGGGTGGGGGCGTCGAGGCCCTCGGCGCGCTCGAGCTCCTCGAGCTTCGCCGCGATGCGCTGGTTGTACTCGGCCTCCCACTTCTTCTGCGACACCGAGGCCCTGCCCAGATCCGCGATGGACTTGGAGAGGCGGTAGATGTCGACCGTCTGGGAGTCAAGCTCGAGCTCCATCAACAACTCAAGGAGGTGGGTCTGCATCATCCGGGTGAGGGTGTCGTTCAGGGCGCCCTTGTCGTCCGGGAGGGCCTCCTGCATCCTGATGGCCACCTCGCTGGCCCATTTAAGCCTGGCGTTTTCCTTCTCGACCTTCTTGCTCCACCGGAAGAGGCTGGTCTTGGAGATCTGGATCTCCATCCCCTCCTTTTCGAGTCGCTCGTTCAGAAGCTCCGTCACCTCTTGGTAGTCCGAGAAGTTCCGGTCCGAGAGTTCGTCCTTGAGCCAGTTCTGGATTGACTTCGGGAGTTGCGCTACGAACGAGCGGCGCATCACCACTCCTGCTTGGGGCGGGAGAGGCCGACAGGGCAAGGCACCGCGTACTCCACGACGCAGGTCCCGTCCGAGGTGATCTTGGCCACCCAGATCGAAACGTCACGCTCGGCCTCGATCTCGACCAAGCCGAGGCCCCGGAGGAAGTGCAGCTCGCCGCGGATGTCGGCGAGCGTCACGTCGAACTCGCAGGTGACCATCACTTGGGTGATGATCCGGTCGAGGACGCCCACCTCCTTGGCCGAGTAGACGTATCGCAGGATGTTCCAGCGGATGACTTCCTTCGTGGCCGTTGCGAGTCGGTCCTTAAGTGACATGATCGTTTCCCTTTTGCTTGTCGAGCGCGTCGAAGATCAAATCGAAGCGTCGGTTGAGCACGGCCAGGGCTCGGAGCCAGTCGTTGCGGTGGACGTAGTTCTTCGCGAGCTCGACGCGCAGCTCGAGGATCGACTTCTCCAGCTCGTGCTGCTTGCTGGACGACGCTTCGAGGAGATCCTTGAGCGACTTCATCTGGGTGTCGAAGTTCTCCTTCTGACTGCCCAGCATGAACTTCACAGCGAAGATGAAGACGACCGTCCAAAGCGAGACGACGCCAACGAGCCCGCCCAGCGTCGACCAATAGTCGTCGGTCAACACCCCGAGCAGGATGCTATCCTGTAGCCCTACCAGCTCCATCTGCCCCCCAAAATTGCACGTCCTTCGGTCCGACCACCGAAGGGGTAGGTGAGTTCCCCACGGGCGAAGAGAGAGAGAGAGGTATTCGGTGTGACCCGGTAGCCGCTCTCCAGCCACGCCGCGGCAGCGGCAGGCGTGAGCCCGCCGCCGACCTCGAGGTAGCCTCGCCCAGGGGAAAGTCTGTCCACGCTGTCGAGACCCTCCGTCAGCTCGTCGCGGAGGGCTCGGAAGGGGGGACCGAGGTGGCGCCCCCCTCGACGGCGACAGGCTCCAGCGTGAACATCGGGATCTTGGCCGCGTTGCTGGCCAGGACCTCGAGCTCCGCCTCGCGCTTCTTGTCCGCGACGTGGAGCTTCTTGACGTGGGCGAGCGCGAAGGTCTGCTGCGCCTGGGTGGGCTCACCGACCCCTTGCGCGATCATCGCCGCTCGAAAGGCCTTGATGAACTCGGCCGTCTTGTCGAGACCGTCGCCACCGTGGATGCGCTTGAGCTCCTCGACGTACCCGTAGCCGTGGTCGACCGACGCGAAGATCGTCTGGCGGACCTTGTCCTTCTCGAAGACCCCGATCAGCTTCAGGGCGAGCACGAGGATAGTGCCGAGTACCGGCAGTGACGCCAGCAGCACCTGGAGCCAGACCGCCTGCCCTCCTCCCGTACTCGACAGGGCCGTGGAGATGGCATCGCCGATGTCCGCCGTGGTCTCGGCACCGATCATGGGCACGATGGAAGAGGCGAGCAGCGGCGCCGGCGCCAGGAAGTCACCGACCGTGGTGGGAGTGACCGCCAGGTTGCCGAGCTCGCCCGGAGAGGCCCGAGACCCGAGCCCCAGGGGCGGCGCCTGGGTGGAGGCGGCGACGTTCACACCGGGGACGATGGCAGCCGTGTGCGAGGAGATCGCCGCCCGGAAGGTCGAGGCCCAGCCGGGGTGTGGCACCAGACTGAGGCAGGTGAGGATGATCAGAATCGCGTAGCGGTACATGTGTGCTCCTTTCAGCGGGGAGGCAGGTAGAGGTGGCCTTCCGGCGGGTAATCCGGAGGCAGAAGATCGCGGCCGAGCCAGGCCTTCACGTCGAAGCCCGGACACAGCTTGGTGGGGTCATGGTCGCGGTGACCGATGACCTCGGCGCCGCCGGTGACCATCCCGAAGGCGTAGACGACGAGCGCGAGGGTCTTCCACTGCTTGGGCGTGAACCGCTCGGTGCCCACCAGGCAGACGCCGACGGAGCGGCCGTTGACGCCCTCGGCGTGGGCGCCGACCTCGGCCAGGGACCGGCCTGGCACGAGCTCACCGGTGCGGAGGATCACGCCGTGATAGCCGATGTACTGCAGGTGCGGCTGGTGCAGCTCGGCCATGCGGCCGCTGCGGCGGAAGCCTCGTTGCCGGTGCCAGTCGTCGATGTCCTCGGCGCCCCACCGGTTCGACTCGTCGGGAGTCTTCGAGTGGTGGATTATTAGTAGGTCGATCGTTGACAGGTTTCGGGTCACGCAGCGAACGTAGCGAGGAGCCGGGGATGCCCGTCACCCTGCACTACTTCAGGGGGAAGAGGGCGCCCTGCCGGTCGTCATCGTTCGACCACCCGGCGACGATGCAGCGCACCCACCGCTCGGTGATGCCGTAGAGACGTGCGAGCCTCGCCGCCGACACTCCGCTGGCGTATTGCTCCCGGATGTTGTGGTTGCGGCGGTCGACGAGGTAGGAGAGGCACCTCGGGATTTGGAGGTCTTCGCCCTGGTAGGCTGCCGCGAGCGCCGTGGCCGCCTCGCGGCCGAGCAGGTGCTCGAGGACGTGCCCGGGGGGGATCTCCTGCGGCACGTAAAAGGAGATCCCACCGTACTCGGTGACGAGCTTGAGCGCTGCCGCCAGGCCGATGGCGTCGACGATCACCTGGATGCTCTCGGGGAGCTCGCTGGCGGCCGGCGTGGTCACGGCTTCGTCGGCCCCCGTTCCTCGCGGCGCTTCGCGTCCTTGTAGAGCGCGGCGATGACGGCCGAGATCTCGTCGTCGTGACACCACTGGACCCGGTCTCTCCCGAACATCCGCTTGGCGATCGCGTGGGCGTAACTCCAGGGCCGCCCGGAGTCGGCGAGCAGCGCCTCGACCTTCTTGAGGCTGCGGTGCTGCTGCATGTTGGTGGGGCGGCCGGGGTAGGTCTGCTTGCCGGCCTTCTTGGCCAGCCGGGCGAGGTGGACGATCACCGCCTCCCTGCCGGCCTCGTCGAGGTCTCCAGCCGAGCGCTGGCCGGCCACCTGCTCCAGGACGTCCCGGTAGAGGTCGTCGTCGAGCCCGAGCTCCTTCTTGAGGCAGTGGATCCTCGCGAGGTCTTTTCGTCGATCAGCCACCGGCTGGTTCCTCGTCCCGCAGCGCTTCGAGATATGTGATGGCGCTACGGATGTTGTGGCGGGCCAGTTCCGCGGCGACGGCCGCCTCCCCGAACCAATCCAGTACGGCTCCGAGGTTCACGTCTCCTCCGTCCAACTCGGCGCGGGCGTTCTGGACGAGCTTGTCCGCGTGGTCGGTCTGATTCCACGCCTCGTAGGCGTACGACTGCGCGATTTCGATTGTGTGCTTGCTCATCTTTTTGTTTTTGCTGGGAGGGTGGTGCCGAGGGACCAGCGCATCGGGTGCGAGCCGCTCGGCGGATGGGTCAGGAACACCCCGTTCTGTCGGCCGCGCCGAAGCGCCTTGGTGACCTGCTCGTAGGGTCGCCCAACGCACTCGGCGATCGAGCCCGCCGGTTTTGGATCCGGTGACCGAAGGAAGAGCTCGATGATCTCCTTTCGGACCAGGCCAAACCGCGAGATCGTCCGTTCAGCGACCAGGACCTCTCCGAGGTCGCAGGCGCTCGGGCAGCTGCGGCAGTCGAAGCCCACCCACAGCGCCTTCACGGCGATCTCGAGGCAGCGGTCGTAGGCGTCGCAGGAGAAGCACCGAAACTGCGTCGGGTGTAGCGACTCCCGCGGCCGCAGGACCTCGGCGTGGGTGACCGTGGGCTCCACCTCGACCCGCTTGTGGGTCGTGTCGGACGGCATCCGGCTGGGAGTGATGGGGGTAGGGGCCGCCATCTACTCCTCGCTCTCCTCGAGGACGCCAGCGAGCAGCTCGGCGCCGGCGACGCGGCGGCGGACCTCGCGCACGCAGGCGGCCAGGTACTCGGCCGGCAGCTCGACGACGTCGGGGAGCGTGACCATCTCCACCGGGACGCTTGCCGCCGGCCTCTTCGATGTCTTCTTCCGGGCCGGCTTGGCCTCGGGCTTGAAATACTTGCGGCAGGCCTTGTGGACTCCGCTGCGGTTGTTGGGGCGGAGGGGCTTGTCGCAGTGGTTGCAGGTCTTCTTGGCCATGGGGGTCTCTCCTTCCGGATCGGGAGCAGGGGTGGGATCGGCGACGGGTGCCGCCTCGGGTGAAAGGAAGGGCACCGGGAGGTCGCTGAAAGCGGCGTCGATGACCTCTCGAATGTCCTCCTCGTCGAGTGCGAAGCGGATGGCGATGTCTCGGATGGAGACGCCGCTCTCGCGCACCCGGACGATCATGGCTCTCTCGGCGGTGTTGGTGATCACGCCGTGACCTCCAGAAGCTCGTCGAGGAAGTCCTGGAGCCGTTGCAGCAGGTCCGCCTCGATGTGGAGGGGAAGACTGCCTCTCGCCCGGACTCGCCGCACCGACTCGAGAGCCAGGGTCAGGTGCCTCGTCGTGACGATCGTTTCCACCTCGGCCGCGAGCTTCTCGCCCCAGAGCGTGGGCGCCTTCTCGATGATCTCGGGGCCGGCCCGGAGCGCATCGCGGCCGCGATCGGTGAGCAGGACCCTGGTGCCGGCCCTGCCGATAAGCGCACCCCGCTCGAGCGACTCCATGGCGAGCTCCAGCTCACTGCGGTCCATCCCGGTCTCCCTGATGGCCCGCGTGACGGCAGTCATCTCTTCCAGGTGGCCGCGCGCAGTGAGGAGGTGCAGGACGTGCCAGGCGTTGTTCATCGTGCCGCCCTCCGGGCCTGGCGCACCTTGAAACCTCGCTTGCGGAGCTCAGCTCGGGCTGCATTCGCAGCGGCCCACTCCTCCTCATCAGCGTCGAGGGCCCCCATCTTCCGGAGAATCAGCGCCGGGAAATAGGAAATGAGCGCCTCGTCGCCCTCCCAAACTCGCATTGCGGTATAGGCGCTGGCCTCGCCTGCGCAGGAGACGAGAAGCGGCGTGGCGCTACCGTTATCCCAGAGGATGTTTTGAGCGCGCCCGATGACCTCTGCGTCGTGGCTCTCAGCGGCGAGCTGGGCGAGGGCGCGGAGTTGGGGCCCGATCAGGCCCCACTTGTGCTCGAAGTAGAACACCTGTCGGTCCTCGTAGAACGCACCGTTGTCGACGATGTAGATCATCGGGAAGCCTCCCCGGGGAGCTGCTTGAGGTTCCAGAGGGCGGGCGGCAGGCGGCCCTGCCGGCCCGGGTAGGGGGTCGAGTCCTGCTTCACCCACACCGGCACCCCGAACTCCTCGCACTCGGCCGCGATGTCGCGGACCCACTGGACCTCGAGGGGGCGCCGGCGAGGGCCGCTCTCGCCACCGACGATGACCCAGTCAAGCCACAGGGAACCATCCTCCACGCAGCCCCACCAGGGGTTGAAGGTGTGGTCGGTCCAGCTGATTCGGGAGTCTTTCGACATGGTCACAGCTCCATGGTTGGGGATCGCGGGCGGCCCGCCGGAGGGGCCCAGCCTTCGAGCCGGGCGGAAAAGTGCTTGCCGCAGGCGCAACACTGGATGTCGGGCAGCACGCTGTCCTCGACGAGGTCGTAGGAGAGCAGCAGCTCCTGGCCGCAGGCACAGATGAGGTGGAGGACCGCGCGGGTCTCTATCTCTACCCACCAGGTGCCGGGCTGGGTGGTGGCACTCACAGCTCGTTCCCCCAGGAGCACCAGCCCGCCCTCGGCCGCCGCGCGAAAAACTCCACGCGGGGCCCCGGCGAGATCCACTCGATCCGCTCGTACTGCTCGTCGGGCTTGCGGCTATGCTCGCGCTTGGGTGTGAGGATCGCCTGCTGGGGGTAGGCGAACTCGGGGACCATGGCCGGGCCGGTGGAGCACAGGAGCAGCAGCTCGGAGTCGTGGCGGATGTACTGGCCGAGGCCGGGCCGGGTGCGGGTGTGGTTGGTGGGGTCGAGCTTGATCCACGGCACGAAGGTGATCTGCCGGAAGCGCTTGGCAGGCACCGCCGGGCCGCCGAAGAGGTCGCCCTGCTGCCCCTGGCCGAGCAGGTCGAGCAGCCGGAAGGCGAGGTGGATCTGGCTGGGCGCCCACAGCCAGAGGTGGCAGCTCTCGGCCGGCCGCCACTCCGGGGAGGCGAGCATCACCTCGGCGATGTCCTCGACCGAGAGCAGCGGGTAGTGGTTCTGGGCGCCGCGGCGGCCGCCGCCGGACTCCGAGCCCCAGGGGGGATCCGCGAGGATGCACTGGTAGCGCCGCTCGGCCATCAGCAGATCACCCCCGGAGAGCGCTGCGGGAACTGCAGCAGCCGCCCGTCCATTGCCGCCAGCCAGCCCACGGCCGGGACGACCGTCCAGCCGAGGTCCGCCGCGAGACGGATACCGAGGGGGATCTCGTAGGTGCGCATCGGGTCGGGGACCTGGGCTGGATGGCGCTGCACCTCTGGCTCGGCCAGCGCACGCAGCCTCACCTCCTGCTCTGGCGTCAGCGCCGGCAGCCGGCGGAAGAACGGGTGCCGCTCGAGGAAGGCCTCGAGAGCACGCCGCAGGTGGCCCCAGACGGTCACAGGTCGGACTCCGAGCTCCAGGTGGGCTGGCCCGGGGTGAGGCGATCGACGTGGCGGCCGCCGTGGCCGGCCGACTCGGTGCAGCAGATCCCGGTGTCGCCGAGAGACACGGCGCAGGTCGCCTCGAGCTCGGCCGCCCGTCTGTCGCGGTGCCGGTGCTCGGGGTCGACCTTCTCCCAGAGCACCCGGACGAGGCGGCGCAGCTCGGTGATCTCGTCGTGCTGGTGGAAGTCGATGATCAGACCAGGGCGGCCGTAATCAAACAGCTCGAGCAGCCGGACGACGTCCGGGTCGATTGGGCGGCGGCGGAAGGGAAGGAGGCTCACTTGCGCTTCCTCGCCTTCGCCGACCGCGCCTTCGCCGACCGCTCGATCTGGCTCTCGTAGGGCTTGGCCCAGAAGGCCTCGGCCTGGCCCACCGAGATCCCCTTGATGCCCTCGACGGCCTCGGGGTCGGCGAGGATCGCGTCCTTGTTGACCTCCTGCTTCGTGCGCAGGAAGCGCTCGAGGCCGTGGAGCTTCAGGGCCTCGATCACGACGCCGATCTTCGAGAGGCTCACCGACGGCGGCGAGGTGCGCCACCCGAGCTCGCCGGTGCCCAGGCGCACGGTCTTCTCCTTGCCCTGGAGCAGGCTCGTCTTGTGGGCCTCGGCCCAGGCCTGCAGGCCCTTGAAGAGGCGCTCGAGCTCCTCGGTGAGCGGCGCGGCCTTCGCCTCGTGCTCCTCCTTGATCTTGGCGAGCTTGTCGTTCATGCGGCGCTGGATCTCGTCGACCTGGCGCTGCAGGCGGCCGAGCTCGCCGAGGGCCTCCTCGGCGGCCTCGAGGGTCTGGGGGGTGTCGATCTCGGGAGCCTTGAGCTTTCTTGCGGTGGCCATCAGGAATACCTCCACTGCACGTGGCAGCTGGCGAAGAGCACGCTGGCGACCGTGACGCCGTCCTGGCGCTCGGTCGTGGGCGTACCCGGTAGGTCGATGAGAGCGTGGCCAGGCGCGACGGCGATCACCGGCTTGTCGCTGGTGACATCGACCGAGAGCACCTCGACCCCGCGTGAGGAGAGCTGGCGGACGGCGGAGCTCGCCTGGGCGAGCCGGCCGGCGATGTGGTCGTGGAGGCTCAGGCCCATGTCGTGGCGCCTCCGAGCTCCTTCCAGGCGGCCTCGAGGTGGGCGGCGCTCACCTGCTTCTGCCCAACACCCATGGAGAGCATGAGGGCCAGGCGCACGGTCTTGGAGACGGCGCGCAGCGCGCCGGGGCGCTGGGCGATCTCCTGGAGCTGGGCGACGGCCTTGGGGTCCTTGATGTTCCAGGCCTCGGCCAGGGCCGCGACGTCGTTGGTCTTCGGCCGGCTGAACTTCAGCCGCTTTCCGATGCGCGAGAAGAGCTGGGCGAAGCCCACGCTGCGGTCGCCACCGGTGAGCCGCCCGTAGACGATCTCGTTGCCGACGAGCGCCAGCCCGATCTCGGCGCCGTCGTGGATGGCCCGCAGGGTCTCGAGCGCCTGCACCGAGAGGTGCTGCGCCTCGTCGACGATGAGCAATCCCTTGGTGTCCTTGAGCCGCTGGACGATCTCCCGGTGCAGGCGGGAGGAGCTGCCGGCTACCCCCCGGAGTCCCACCGCCTCGGCGACCTCGTGGAGGGTGCCGTAGACCGACCGCGAGGCGGGGGTGATCGTCACCAGCCAGACGTTGGGGCGGGTGCGGGCGTAGCGGATCGCGGCGACGGTCTTGCCGACGCCGGCGGCGCCGTAGGCGAGCACCAGATCCTGCATCGTCTGGCCGTAGGAGAGCGCGGTGATGATCCGCTCGGCCGTGGGGGTCTCGATGTAGAAGGGCCCCTCGGGCAGCTTCGCCGTGGTCTCGGCGGCCTGGGCGCGGTGCTCGAGCCAGCGGGCGACCTTGGCGGTGACGGCGGTGTTGTCGCCCTTGTAGGTGCTCTTAAGCCAGCTGGAAATCGCGCTCTGATTGACGCCGACTTCTCTGGCGATCGCCTTCTGGGTCAGCCCCTCCGACTCGAGGACCCTGGTGACGGCGGCACGAGCCGCGTCCGCCTCCCGCCGCTCGGCGGCCTGCTGCAGCGAGACCACCTTCTCGTCGAGGTTCTGGTTCGACTTGCCATTCTGCTTTCGGGCCATGTAGGCTTCCTCCATCGTTTGCCACTGCGAGTAGGCGTTGTTCGCCCGGGTCAGGCCCCATGCCTGGCCCGGGCTTTTTTCGGTCAGCCGCCGCTTCCGGCGATCAAGTCGACGGCGCGCTTGAAGGCCGCGTCTCTCTGCTCCTGCTCTTCCTCGAGCTCCTCCTCGGAGCGCGCCGGGATGAACGCCGCGGTCAGCCTCGGGTGGACGAGCTCCACCGCCGCCGGCGCCGGATCGGGATCGTCCTCGAGCTCGGGCAGGCGGCCGGCGAGCTCGAGCACGTCCAGGCGCCGCTCGGCGTCCCGCTGCTCCTTCACCGCCCGGCGCCGCGACCGCTTCGCCTTGGCGTGCTCGCGGGCGGCGTCCTGGTCGGCGAAGCCGACGGCCAGCACGCAAGGCGCCTCACCCACGTAGTCACCCGAGAGGGTGTAGACGTGGACGGTCTCGTGCAGCCGCTCGGGGTCGAAGCGGACGATGAGCTTCTGACCCGCGAGGGCCGCGACCTCCTCCGACCAGTAGCGGTTGTTTGCGAGCCGCAGCGAGCCGTCGACCGTCGAGGCCCTGACCGCCTCGGCAGCCAGCAGCCACAGCCGCCGCTGCGCGGCCGAGGCCTTGCGCACTGTCGAGGCGAGGTAGCTCTCGGCGAAGGTCGCGTCGAAGGAGCGGCCGGCGCAGACGGTCGAGCGGCGACCCTCGCGGGTGTTGTGGGCCTTGATCTCCTGGTCGAGCACCCGCAAAAAAACCTCGAGGGGCACCGCGCGGGACTGGTAGTTCTCGGGCTTCGCCTGCGGGTTGTTGCCGGTGTAGGCGCCGGCGAAGGCCGGGTGCTTCGCCACGTACTCGCACAGGTCCCGAAACGCCCGCTCGATGGGCTTGGCCTGGCCGTGGTACGGGGTGGCCCAGTGGACCTGCACCCCGAGGCTGGTGAGCAGGCCCGCCGGGTCCTCGGCCTTCACCGTGAAGCGGTAGCGGGTCGCGGTGCCGCCGGTGATGACCTTCGCCGCGAAGCCCCGGCCGTTGTCGAGGTAGGCGTGCGAGGGGATGCCCCAGCGCTCGACCAGGTCGCCGAAGGCCAGGCGCACCGAGCCGGCGTGCTCGGTCTGGTCGACCCGGTAGGACAGGATCTTGCCCGAGTAGATGTCCTGCCAGGCCACCATCATCGGGCGATGGATCGTGCCGTCGGGCCATCGCGCAAAAACATCAAAGCGGTGGCCGTCGGCGTTGACCGCCTCGAGGGCGTCGAAGACCGAGTGGTCGCGCTGCTGCGCCGGGTAGGTGCGGGCGAGCGCCTCTTCGCCCTGGCGGGCGAGGACCAGCACCGGCCGAGGCAGCTCGGCGCGCAGGCGGCGCAGCAGGGCCGGGAGCGACGGGACGGTCCAGTCCTCGTGCCCCGCCAGGCGCTGCAGGCGCTCGTAGCAGGCCGAGGCCGCCGGCCGCTCGAGGCGCAGGTAGTCGGCCTTGAAGGCGTCCCAGGCCTCGGGGCTGCACTCGGCGCGGGCGGGGTTGCCGCGCCAGCGGGGGAGCAGGGCCGCCATCCAGTCGCTGCGATGCAGCCCGCGCACCTGCCGGCGCCACCGGTGCCAGGTGCCGCGGGCGATCCCATGACGCTCGCCCAGCTCATCGACGGCGGCCGTGACCGTCTTGCCCTCGGCGATGAGCTCCTCGAGCTCGTCGAGGAGGTGGGCGCGCCGCGCCCCATCTTCCTTCCGGCGGTCGGTGGCGCGCTCGAAGCGGCGCCACAGGTCGGCGCGCCGCGACTCGGGCGACGCCTCGGGCTCCGCCGCGCCCTCGCTCGAGGAGCGCCGCGCGAGGCAGGCCTGGGTCACCGCGGGGAGGGAGTCGAGGTGATACTCGAGGCCGCCGCCGCGCGCCTTGCGCTGGCGTGATTGCCAGCTCTCCCGCCGAGCGCGGAGGGTGATGCCCCGGGTCGTTCCGGGGAGACCGGGCAGGCCGGCGAGCTCGGCGGTGGAGAGCCAGACCTTCACGAGGCGGGCACCTCCGACGATGCCTCGCCACTCGACGAGATCAGGTGGTTGAAGCCGCAGCGGCAGGACGCCTTGAGGAGGTGTCGGTAGAGGGGCTGGTAGGTGACGACCTCTCCGCACTCGGGGCACTGGCGACGGTCGCCGGCGCGGACCTCGTCGCCTCGCTCGAGGATCGACTCGCGCGCCCACCGGTGCCGCGGGAAGGGGATCACCTGTGCGGCCATCAGGCGGCGCCCTCCTCGGCGGAGAGCTTCGGCTTGAATCGCCGGTCGATCCGCGCGCCGTGCTCGTCGTAGCGCTCGGGCCAGATATCCGAGGCGGGAACGCCGAGCTGCGCGGCGACGGCGGCCTCGACTCGACGGGAGCCTTGGCGCAGCCCGTGCGAGACCGAGGACTGACCAATGCCCAGTTCCAGAGCCAGAGCAGAGATCGTCACGCCCCGAATGGCGAGTTGCCACTTGACCCACTCCACCCGCTGTCGCGAATCGGTTACGGGTTCTGCTATGGTGGCGCGGGTTCCAATACGTATGTACGATAATCGCTACGTTCGTAGCTACAGTCAAGCACAATCGTATCGCTTGCCGCTATGTTCGTATTTTGGCTCCTGGAGGCCGAAATGGCTGAAACCGACCAACAGGCCTTCGCCGATCGTGTCCGCTCCATCGCCGAGCAGATGGGAGGAGCAAGGCAGCTTGCGGAGGCCGCTGGGGTATCTGAGGCAGTCGTGCGGAAGTGGTGGTCCGCAAGGTCCGACCCGACGCGCTCTGCCCTCATAGGTCTCGCGTCAGCAGCGGGCGTCAGTCTGGATTGGCTCGCGACCGGCGAGGGTGAGGCGACCCCAACCCCCGCCGGCATCGACGGCGAGCTACTCTCCTGGGTGCTGCGGTTCCGATCGCTCGAGGAGCTCGCCCTGGACCGGAAGCACCCGGAGTGGGCCAAGGACGCCCAGGCCGCCATCGCCCACTTCGTGAAGGCCGGCCAGGTCCGCTACCCGTCGCCTCACGACAAGGTCCGCTTCACCATCGGCGTCTCACTCGTGCACGCCAGCACGATCGAGCGGGTCTACAACAACACCCTCAAGCAACCACCCGAGGATCGCTTCGGCTACATCGCCCGGATGTACGAGGGCTTCGTCACCCACGCCCTCGCCAAGCGAGCCGAGAACGACGCCCGCCGCGAGGCCGAAGGCAAGCCACTTCCGAAGAGAAAAAAGAGGAAGTCCTGAATGGGAGTCGCAAGGCGAACCGAAACCGTGATCTCAGAGAAGTACAGGTTTCCCATCTTGTTCTCGGTCCTCTGCGCCATCTTAGTCGTCGCGTTTCTGTTGGGGCGGCACATGGATGCGGGTCTGGGCGGAACGGTTGTCATCGGGGTTGCTCTAGTGGTCAGCTCGGCGCTGACCTACGTCTTGATGGAGTTCCTTTGTCTCCACTTGTTGCACTTGCTCGGGTTCAGCCGCCCGCTATGCCGCGCTGGCTGGCACCTTTTCCAGCGAGTACCCCTCCATCTACGAATCGGCTTTACCCGCAACACGACGTCCTACCTGGCCGCAGCCGGTTATCCGGTGGAGCGCTGTCGATTCTGCCGAATGTACAATTCGACGGCCGCAGAAGCTGTGCACCGCGCCTATTTTTCCGGGCAGATCCAGGTGTCTGGCGGAGTGCAGAGCGTCGCTCCTTTCGGCAAGAAGCCGAAGGTCACAGTGGGACCGGCACCGGAGGAGACGATTCCGAAGCCCTACATCCCGGGCCCTCCGTACTTCTGTCACCAGTGCCGGCGGTGGGTGCCGACCTGGAAGTGCTGGGCGCCCGGCTTCGAGCTACATGAGACCTGCATTTGTCCCACCTGCAAATCGAAGGTCGCTGTGGACTTCCCCCCTTGATGGGTCGCTGGCCCCATTTCCGCCCGAGCTCCAAATTCGCCCTGTAAGCCCCGATCTCCCCCCCGGCCGCCCGGGGTGCGCGCGGGAGGGGCCGATCGTCGATCCTAGGGGCCATTTGAATCGATTTAAACGGGGTCCCACCGGAGGCCGAACCCCCATTTCGCCCCCCGAGCCCTCAGAACCCCCTGGACGCCGCCCCCCGACCCGTGCAAGGTAGGCCTACGACCCCGGGAGACCTCCCCCTGAAGTAGTTCAGGGTGATGGCGACACCGAGGCGCCTGGCAGGTTGGCGGCATGTCCCCCGCCCTCCTCGCGCAAGGCGCTACCTCGGCCCTGGGCTTCGAGCCCTACCCGCACCAGCGGGAGGCCCACCACTCGCGCAAGCGCTTCTCGTGCCTGGTGTGGCACCGCCGGTCGGGGAAGACCGTCTTCGCCATCCTCGAGCTCATCCTCGGGGCCCTGGGCTGCGAGCGGGAGCGAGGCCACTACGCCTACGTCGCGCCCTACCTGAAGCAGGGCAAAGCGGTCGCCTGGGGCTACCTCAAGGACTACGCCCACCGCCTCGGCGGCCAGGTGAAGGTCAACGAGAGCGAGCTCTCGGTCACCTTCGCCAACGGGGCCAAGGTCCGGATCTACGGCGCCGACAACCCCGACTCCCTGCGCGGCCTCTACTTCGACGGCATCGTCATGGACGAGGTCGCAGACATGCGGCCGCAGACCTGGGGCGAGGTGATCCTCCCGGCCCTGCTCGACCGCGGCGGCTGGGCGATCTTCATCGGCACGGTCAAGGGTGTGAACCTCCTCTCGGAGGTCTACCACTCGGCCCTCGAGGACCCAAAGTGGTACGCCGACCTGCGCACGGTGCTCGAGACGGGCGTGATCCCCGAGGAGGAGATCGAGCGCGCCCGCAAGGAGATGACCGAGGCGCAGTTCGCGCAGGAGATGATGTGCGACTTCGGCGCGGCCGTCGAGGATGTCCTCATCGCCCCGAACCAGGTGCGCGACGCCATGCGCCGGACGGTGGCCCAGAAGATCTACGAGAACCACCCGAAGATCATGGGCGTGGACGTGGCCCGCTATGGCGACGATCGCAGCGTCATCTGCTTCCGCCAGGGCGTGGTTGTCTTCAAGCCGCTGATCGTCACCAACACCGACCTGATGACCTTCTCCGGGCTGGTCGCCCGGGCGATCGACAAATGGGGGCCGGTGGCCGTCTTCGTCGACGCCGGCGGCATGGGGGCAGGGGTGGTCGACCGGCTGACCGTCGGCCTCAACCACGCGGTGGTCCCCGTCGACTTCGGGGGCAAGGCCCTCGACGAGCGCTTCCAGAACCGCCGCGCCGAGATGTGGTGGCATATGGCGCAGTGGATCGAGGGTGGACTTGATCCGCTTCGGTGGACACCTTGCTAACGGAGATGCAGATGGTTGTCC
>JARGFU010000050.1 GCA_029210625.1 Deltaproteobacteria bacterium
CGCGACCGGGTTGACCAACGGCCAGGACTACTGGTTCGAGGTCTTCAGCCGCGACGCGAACGGCAACTGGGCCGCCGGCGCCGCGACCGGCCCCCACCAGCCCTCCCTCGTCGACTCCGACGCGCCCTGCGCCGCCGCCGACCTGCGGATCACCTCGCACGACGAGACGAGCGTCACCATCCAGTTCACGGCGCCCTACGAGGACTGCTCGGGCAGCGCGGGCAACGTCTCCGCCTACATGGTCCGCTACCACCCGACGCCCATCACCGCCGGGAACTGGGACCAGGCCTGGACCTGGAACGACAGCTACACCACCGGGCTGGTGGCCGCTGGCGCCAACCAGCAGATCGTCCTCACGGGCCTCGACTCCAACTCCCGCTTCTGGATCCAGGTGAAGGCCGTCGACGACTGGCCGAACGTCGGACCGGTGGCGGCCCTGCTGGCCTCTGGCGGGACCTGCGAGACCGACTCCAACTGCGAGTCGACCCACCTCCACACCGGCTGGAACATCGCCGGCAACGAGGACCAGCTGCAGACCACCAACACCTGCCTCGGCGTCTTCGGGGTGACCTCCTGCATGTACTGGGTCTCCACCGGCGTCGGCGACTGGGCCGGCTCCTATGTCGATACCACCGGCTCCGGCGTGGTGGAGGAGGGCAGGGGCTACTGGCTCGGGGCGGCCGGCAACGAGGACCTGATCCCGCCCGGCGACGCCACGCCCTGGGGCGTCGCCTCGGTGGTGGAGGTGTCCTTGCAGAAGGGGATGAACCTCATCGCGAACCCCTTCCCCGACGCCGTGTCGATGACCAGCCTCGAGATCGTCCAGAACCCGGGTGGCGGCGAGACCGTGAACACCTGGGAGAACGCGATCCTCGCCGGCTGGATCTACCCCTCTCTCTACGCCTACGACGGCTCCAACTACTTCACCGAGCTCTGGGACTCTGGCGGGTGCATGCACTCCCGGCACGGGTACTGGCTCAAGCTCGCCGTCGACGACGTCAACACCTACGCCATTCGAATCACGAAGCCCTGAGGAGTCACCCCATGAGAACCAAGACGAACGCTCCCTTCGTCCGGACCATCTTCGCTGTCGCGCTGTCCGCGCTCTTCGCGATGCCGGCCCTGGGTCAGACCATCACGATCGAGCACTGGGAGGCCAAGCTGCGGGCCACGGACGACGTGTCCACCGCGCGCTTCGACCTCGGTGTGAGAGCCAACGCCACCGACGACCTGGACATCCTCTACGACATCCAGGCGCTCGCGGGGTACGGGCTGCGAGCCTACTTCGACCAGCCCACCTGGGGCGGCTACTACAGCCGCGACATGCGTGATCCGTTGATGCCCGAGAACTGGAGCTTCATCGTCGACCGTCTTACCGCGGGCCGCAACGTCACCTTGACCTGGAACATGCGATACGTGCCCACCGGCTGTGACCGGGTCGATCTGACCCTGGTGGATCAGGCCACGGGGACGCGGATCGACATGCGCCGCCAGGAGAGCTTCACCTGGGCGCAGACCAACACCAGCCCCCGCGTCTTCCTGGTGGAGGCCGCGGTGATCAGCTCGCCGCGTCCGGCCGCTCCGGTGGCCAAGGGCGCGCGGGCGACCGGTGACATCGACCGGGTCATCATCGACTGGACGCCTCCGAAGGAGAGCCCGGTGTCGGTCGCGGCCTACGACGTCTACCGGGTGGTCGATGGCAAGCGGACCAAGGTCAACGAGCTCCCGCTCTTCAACACCGAGTTCCGTGATCGCGGAGCTCCTGCCGACGTGGACGGCCTGGTCTACGAGGTGCACTCGCTGAGCCACGACCTCTGCTCCAGCGACTCCTCCAACCGGGTGGTGGTCCGCACCGACACCAACTGATCCCGGCCTCGCCTCCTCGCGCTCCCGGAGAGGTCCTCAGGCGACCCATGATGCAACGCAAAGTATTGATGCTGGCGCTCCTGCCGGTCCTCCTCCTGGGGGCCCGGCAGGCCAGCGCCCAGCTTCCGCCTCCGCCGCCGGACACCACGAACCCCTTCCGGGGAAGTGAGCAGCCAGGCGATGGGGCCGCCGGTGTGCCGGTGGATGCCCTCATCATCCTCTGCGCCTACGACCTGCACTCCGGGGTCGACGTCACCACTCTCCAGGTGACCGTGAACGACGGCGGCGGGGACGTCGTCTACTCCACCTCCAGCAACCCGCTGAACTTCGCCGCCAGCGTGAACGACACCTGGTGCTCCGCCTCCAACGACGGCTCCAACGCCAACGGTATCAAGATCACCGTGACCCCGCTCGCCAACTTCGGCGACGCGGCCACGGTCACCGTCACCCCGGCCTTCGACGACATCGAGGGCAACCCCTACGCCGGCGGCAGCTACAGCTTCACCGCCTTCTCCGGCGCGCCGCCGCCTCCGGACGCGACGGGTCCGAGCCGGGCCACCGAGAACCCGGCGCCGAGCGCCACCGGCGTCCTCCTGGGCAGCACGGTCTTCTTCTGTGTCTATGACTCGGGCATCGGCGTCGATCTCTCCACCATCTCGGTGGTCGTGAACGACGGCTCGCCCACCACCTACTCGGCCTCGAGCAACCCCGGCAACTTCACCGTGGTCTCGAGCGACCCCACCTGCATCGACGGCACCGACGGCCCCAACAGCACGGGCACCTCGGTGACGGTGACCCCCCTCGCCGCCTTCCCGACCTCGACCGTAGTGACGGTGACGCCCTCGCTCCAGGACCTGCTGGGCAACAGCTACACCGGAGGGGCCTACACCTTCACCACCGAGTCGGGCATCGACACCACGAATCCGACCCGGAACACCGAGACGCCCGCCCCCAGCGCCACCAGCGTGCTGGCCCAGACCACCATCGTCTTCTGTGCCTACGACGACTCCGCCGGCGTGGACGTCGCCACCCTTCAGGTCACGGTCAACGATGGGGGAGGGGATGTCGTCTACTCCACCTCCAGCAACGCCTCCAACTTCGTCACCAGCGTCAACGACAGCGCCTGCATCGACAGCAACGACGGGGCGAACCCCAGGGGCGTGAAGGTGACCGTCACCCCGGTCTCCCGGCTGGCCTACTCCACCACGGTGACGGTGACCCCCGCCTTCGCCGATCAGCAGGCCAACAGCTACGTCGGTGGCGCCTACACCTTCCAGACCATCGCCGCGGATGTCGCCGCGCCGACCCTCGCGGACGCGAACCCGGCCAGCGGCGCGACGGCCGTTCCCCTGGTCAGCACGGTCTCCTTCTGCGCCTACGACACCAACTCAGGCGTCAATGTCTCCACCATCTCGGTCAACATCAACGACGGCGCCAGCAACACCTACTCGGCGGTCAGCAACGCGGCCAACTTCAGCACGACCGTCGGCAGCCCCTCGTGCACCTCGGGCATCGATGGCACGAACCCCAATGGGGTCCTGGTGACCGTCACGCCGCTCTCGGCCTTCTCCGAGAGCACCGTGGTCTCGGTGACCCCCACCTTCTCCGACGTAGACGCCAACGCCTACGCCGGCGGGAGCTACTCCTTCACCACGGTGGACCAGACCCCTCCGACCCGGGCCACGGAGACACCAGCCCCGAGCGCGACCGGGGTCTCCGTCAGCACCACCGTTGCGTTCTGCGCCTACGACCTCACCGCCGGGATCGAGGTCTCGACCATCAACGTGACCCTGAACGACGGCGGGGGCCCGGTCCTCTACTCGACCGGGAGCAACGGGACCAACTTCGCCACCGTCATCGACAGCCCCTCCTGCACCGACGGCAACGACGGCGCCAACACCCGTGGCGTCCTGGTCACCGTCACGCCGCTCTCCGCCTTCCCGGACAACACCGTGGTCACGGTGACCCCCGCCTTCTCCGACAAGGAGAGCAACGCCTACGGTGGCGGGGCCTACACCTTCACCACCCAGGATCTCACCGTCCCGACCCGCGGCACCGAGACCCCGGCGCCGAGCTCGACCGACATCGCGCCCACCACCGACATCATCTTCTGCGTCTACGACACGCACTCGGGGATCGACGTTGGCAGCATCTCGGTGAACGTCAACGACGGCTCGACCACCGAGATCTACTCCCTGGTCAGCAACCCGGGCAGCTACACGACGGCGATCAACAGCGGCACCTGCACCGATGGCAGCGACGGCGCGAACCCCAACGGCGTGCTGGTGACGGTGACCCCGATCGTGAACCTGGCCTACGGGACCACGGTCACCGTCACCCCAACCTTCTCGGACAACACGGCGAACCCCTACATCGGTGGCAGCTACACCTTCGACACCGAGCCTCCGGACCTGGTGGCGCCCTGGCGGGGCAGCGAGAGCCCGGGCGCTGGCGCCTCCAACGTGCCCATCGGCACCCTGATCCGCTTCTGTGCCTACGACTCCAACTCCGGGGTCGACGTCTCCTCGATCTCGGTGAGCGTCAACGACGGTGGCGGGCCGGACGTCTACTCGGCGGTGAGCAACCCCGGGAACTTCGCCACCAGCGTGAACGACGCCTGGTGCACCGCCGGGAACGACGGCGCCAACCCCAACGGCGTGCTGGTGACCGTCACCCCGCTGGCGGCCCTGCCGGCGAGCACCCTGATCACGGTGACGCCCTCCTTCTCCGATGTCCAGGCCAACTCCTACAGCGGTGGGGCCTACACCTTCACCACCGACGCGGGGCCGCCGCCGCCGCCGGACATCACCAACCCGACCATCGCCGATCAGGCCCCGGCGCCCCTCGAGGTCGACGTCGCCGTCAACTCGAAGGTGGTCTTCTGCGCCTACGACAACGCCTCCGGGGTCGACATCTCGACGATCTCGGTCACCCTCGACGACGGCACCCCCGTTGTCTACTCGGCCGTCAGCAACCCCGCTGGCTTCACCACCAGCGTGAACGACACCGAGTGCGCCTCGGGCATCGATGGGACCAACCCCAACGGGGTGCTGGTGACCATCACGCCGATCGCCGACCTGGCGAACCTGACGACCGTCAGCGTCACCCCCTCCTTCACCGACCAGACCGGGAACGGCTACACTGGTGGCTCGTACACCTTCGACACGGTGGACTTCGACGATCTCTCGGACCCGACCCGAGGCACCGAGGTACCGGCCCCGCTCGCGGAGAGCATTCTCGTCGATTCGACGATCGCTTTCTGCGCCTACGACGTGGGCTGGGGCATCGATGTCCCGACCCTCTCCGTGACCGTGGACGACACCACCGGTCCGGTCGTCTATTCGACCGCGAGCAACGGCGCGAACTTCGCCACCAGCGTGAACGACGCGGCCTGCATCGATGGCGTCGACGGATCGAACCCCAACGGAGTGCTGGTCACCGTCACGCCGCTGACCAACTTCCCCAGCGACGTCGACGTCGTGGTGACGCCCTCCTTCTCGGACCAGTTCGGGAACACCTACAAGGATGGCCCCTACGACTTCCACACCGAGGTGGTCGTCGATCCGGTGGTGATCATCATGGATCCGGCCGAGAACACGACGATCGGCGGCTCCGCGCTGATCCGGGTCTTCGCCTACTACCCGGGCAACCTGGACGCCGCCGCGCCGGTGATGATCGGCTTCGGCGGCGTGGAGCCGAACTGGGGCGACCCGAGCCAGCGGATCACCCTGACCGTCGAGACCCTCAACCTCGGCTACACCGGGGACACCACCCGCGGGGTCTACGACCTGCTCTGGAACACCATCGACGGCGAGCTCGCCGACGACCTGTCCACCCCGATCGGGGCGGACTCGACCCCCGCCGACAACACCCGTGACGACGTCGGCACGATCTGGGTGCGGGCGCTCGGCGCCGACGGGCGGGCCGGGGTCTTCAGCCGGTCGCTGGTGGTGAAGACCATCGCCGATCAGCCAGTGGGCGACGGCCGCCTGCTCCGGCGCGAGATGGGCTCCTCCTGCCGGGCCTGCCACGACGTGAAGACCCACGCCGCGGCGAACCTCGACACCAGCTACGGCAACTGGGCCTTCGGCTGCTGGGACTGCCACGCTCCGCACGGCACCCAGAACCTGATGCTGGTCCGCAAGCAGATCCAGACCCCGAACAGCGGCCTGCGCAACGTGGACCTGCGGGACGTCACCAGCGGCGTCGCCGAGTACGGCCTGGCCGAGTTCGAGGGCGGCGCCAACGGCCTGAACTCGGGTACCGGCATCTGCGAGGTCTGCCACACCAAGACCAAGAACCCGGACAAGACCCCCCGCTACCGCAACACCGGCGGCGGTGCCAACGGCGGCCACCCCGAGTCCAACTGCGTGGGCTGCCACAGCCACGCCAGCGGCTTCAGCGGCGCCGGCGCCTGCGACGGCTGCCACAACGCGCCGCCGCTGACCGCCAGCCTGGGCAACACCCCGCCCTCGGCCTCGGTGCACGCCACCCACGGCACCGCCACCCCCACCGACTACGGCCAGGTCGTCAGCGGCGCGACCGCCGGTGACTACGGCATCCCCTGCGGCAAGTGCCACCCCTCCAGCGGCAGCGAGCACTTCAACGGCGGCGGCAGCGGCTCCCTGGCCACCCCCTGGCTGGTCCAGGTCGACGGCCACTTCGACACCACCGAGAACCCCAAGGCCCAGATCACCGGGATGCTGGCTCCGACCTTCACCAAGGGGGGCAGCCTCTACGCCGAGCAGGGCCCGGACACCAAGTACTGGGAGTACAGCAACGGCACCTGCGACAACGTCTACTGCCACGGCGAGTTCCCGGGTGGGAAGCAGGCCAACGTCGCCACCTTCCTGGCCGGCAACCAGCCCTGCGGCGCCTGCCACGGCGCGGACTCGGCGGATCCGCCCAGCGGCGGCTCGCACCCCGCGCACGCGGGCGGCTACCTCGGCCTGGCCTGCAACACCTGCCACGAGCTGACCGTCGATGGCGGGGACCTGGTCGATGACCGCACCTACCACGTCAACGGCCGCACGGACTGGGATCTCGACCGCACCCTCACCCGGGTAGGCCTCTCCGCCACTTACGATCAGGACGCCGGCGGCGCGGCCGTGGCGGCGGAGACCGGCTTCGAGGAGCCACCGAACGCGACCTACGGCACCTGCGCCGACGTCTACTGCCACTCCAACGGCGACCCCATCACCGGCACCTCGGCGCCGCTGCACCTCTACCAGTCCCCCACCTGGGGTGGCACGCTCCCGGCCAGCTGCCTGGGCTGCCACGGCAACGACTCGGCCAGCGGCACCCTCATCGGCACGGCCACGGCCCTGAAGGGCTCGGTGCGCCACGAGAAGCACGTGGGCACCTACGGCTTCAAGTGCGACGACTGCCACGACCTCACGGTCGAGAGCCGGGCCAGCAATATCGTCCTGCGGACCGGCCAGACCACCCACGCCGACGGCTTCAAGAGCGTGAACTTCTCCACCTGGCCCGTGGATCAGACCCTCGGCTCCTGGGAGGGCACCGGCCACACCTGCAGCGACACCTACTGCCACTCCAGCGGGCAGCAGAGCTTCGGTCCGCCCAACACCACCGCGGACTGGGACAACCCCGCCGGCCTGGACTGCACCGGCTGCCACGACAACACCGGGATGGCGACCTTCGCTCACAACGAGCACCTCGCTCAGGCCACCGTCGTCGGCATCACCGTGGGCTGCGTGGACTGCCACTCGGCGACAGTCTCGAACAACACGACGATCGCGAGCACCGCCAACCACGTGGATGGCGTCCGGACCGTCGCCCCCGCCGCCGGCTGGGACAACAACGGCGCCGCCAGCAACTACACCTCGGCCACCAAGGTCTGCAGCGAGGTCTACTGCCACGGCAACGACTCCGACACCGGAGCGGCCCATTATCAGGCCAACACCGTCGACTGGGACCTCGACATCCTCGGCTGCAATGGTTGCCACGGCCGACACGCCGACAACGACTTCAGCCCGAGCTACGGCGCCCCCAACCACGTGAACGGTGGTGGAGGGGCGGCCAACGCCAACAGCCACTCTGCGCATGTCTCGAGCTCGGCCGACTGCGTGAAGTGCCACGACGGCACCACCAGCAACGGCACCTCGGTGATCGCCGCCGGCCAGCACCTCAACAAGACCCCCAACGTCAGCGGTGCCTACTTCAGCGGCTACAACAGCGTCACGAAGGAGTGCTCGAACAACACCTGCCACGGCAACAACACGGTCCAGTGGGGTAGCACCCTGGGCTGCGACGGCTGCCACCTGGGGGTGGGGGACAACGACTCCTATGTCTCGGGAGACTCCAAGACCGGCCGGCTCGACTCCACCGAGTGGACGACCTACGGTCACGGCCGCGCCACGGCCTACCTGAGCGGCAACGCCGGCGCCAACTTCCCGGGCAACGCGCCGGGCGAGGGCTGCGAGTTCTGCCACGATCCCGGCGTCCCCCATCAGACCAGCCCCTCGGCCAACTACTTCCGCCTGCGCTCCCCCGCGAGCAACGGGACCTGCAACGTCTGCCACGACTCGAGTGACCCCAACGGCTACCTCGCCGCCGAGGTGGGCACCGGCTTCGGCGCCGTGAACGGCAAGAACGTCGAGAGCAACCACTACGGCAGCGAGCACATCGCCTCCGGCGGTCACAACGGCGGCAAGCAGTGCTGGGACTGCCACGATCCCCACGGCGACAAGTCCGCAGCCTCCAACGACCTCTGGTACATGGTCCAGCGGCAACCCTGGGAGATCACCGACGCCAACGGCATCCCGAGCGCCCTCGCGGCGGCCATCGAGTTCCGGCCCGCCGATGGCGGCCTGAACGGGCTTGCGGCGAATGGCCTCGATCACGACGACTACGTCGATAACGTCACGGGCCTCTGCAACAACTGCCATGACGCGACCAGCGCGGGGACCAGCGCGATCGGCCACTACACCAAGGGCGCGAGCGACACCCACAACCTGGCGACCACCACCACCAACAACCGGTGCACCGACTGCCACAGCCACCCAGCCGGCTTCGCCCCCACCGGTGGCGCCTGCGACGGCTGCCACAACGCGCCGCCCCTCACCGCCAACCTGGGCAACACCCTGCCCTCACCCTCGGTCCACGCCACCCACAGCGCCGGGGTGCCGACCTCCTACGCCAACCTCCTGAGCGGGGCGACCACGGCCGACTACGGCATCCCCTGCGGCAAGTGCCACCCCACCGCCGACGTCGACCACATGGACAACGGCGAGACGGGCGATCCCGGCACCCCCTACATCGTCGAGACTGGCGGCGTCTTCTACGACTCGACCCAGAACCCGAAGGTGCAGATCAGCGGCATGCTGGCGCCGACCTTCGCCGCGGGCGGCTTGGTCTACGAGGAGGCCGGCACCGGCATGGGCACCAAGCGCTGGCGCTACACGAATGCTCAGTGCACCAACGTCTACTGCCACGGCGAGTTCCCGGGCGGAAACCAGGCCAACACGGTCACCTTCCTGGCCGGCAACCAGCCCTGCGGCACCTGCCATGGCGCCTCTCAGGGCACCCCGCCGGCCGGCGGCTCGCACTCGATGCACGTGGGCACCCTGGGGCTCGTCTGCAACGACTGCCACGAGCTGACCGTGGACGGCACCAACGCGGTCGACGATCGCACCTACCACGTCAACGGCCGGACCGACTGGGATCTCAACCGGACGAACAACTCCCTGGGGGCGTCCGCGGTCTACGATCCCGATGGCGCGGGCGCAGCAGTCGCCAGCGAGGCGGGCTTCGAGGAGCCGCCCAACGTCACCTACGGGCAGTGTCAGAGCGTCTACTGCCACTCCAACGGCAACCCCATCACCGGCGGCAACATCTTCCAGACCCCCACCTGGGGTGGCAGCATCCCGGCCAACTGCGTCGGTTGCCATGGTGACGACGGGACCAACGACGCCATCGCCACCGGCACCCGGGCGGGCTCGGCCTACCACACGAGGCACGTCGCCACCTACGGCTTCCAGTGCGACGACTGCCACACCGACACGATCGACACGCGGGCCAGCAACACCACCCTGCGGACCGGCCAGACCACCCACATGGACGGCGCCAAGTCCGTGGCGTTCACGACCTGGCCGGTGAACCAGACCGGCGGTAGCTGGAGCTCGGCCAGCCACCAGTGCACCAACCTCTACTGTCACTCGAGCGGTGATGACACCCCGGGTGCCCCGCTGACCCCCGCCGACTGGGATGGCGCGGCCTTCGCCGGCTGCAACGACTGCCACGACGCGGCCAGCGCCACGGCCACGGGCCTGTCCAGCGCCCACCAGAAGCACACCGAGACCGACACCTACGCCTTCCCCTGCCAGCGCTGCCACGGCCAGACCGTCACCGGCAGCATCACCATCGCCAGCACGACGCTCCATGTGAACGGCGTCCAGGACCTCTACCTTAGCGGCGCGCCGAATCAGACCAACGGCTCGGGGACGCTCTCGAGCGTCGGTGCGGAAGGGTCCTGCTCGGCCATCTACTGCCACTCCGACGGCAAGGACACCACCTCGCCCTTCGCGGGGGCGAAGACCGTGAGCTTCGGCGACGCCGGCGGCTGCACCCTCTGCCACGACTCGGCGAAGACCGCGGGCGTCACCACCCTCTCCTCGTCGCACGACAAGCACACGGCGACCGACCTCTACGGCTTCACCTGCGAGAAGTGCCACGGGCAGACCGTCGACAACGCCGCGACCATCAACGCCGCCACGGGCTTCGGCCTCCACGTCGACGGCAACGTCGATTGGTACCTGCGCAACGCGCCGGTGACCGCGGATGGTGGTGGTTCCCTGGGCTCGACCTGCAACAGCATCTACTGCCACTCCGACGGCAACGGCACCTTCGTTGCCTCCCCGGCGTGGGGCAACAACACCAGCTGCACCAGCTGCCACGCCAACACCGGCATGGCGACCTTCGCCCACAACGAGCACCTGAACCAGGCGTCGGCGGTGGGCATCACCGTGGGCTGCGTCGATTGCCACTCGGCGACCGTCTCGAACAACACCACGATCTCGACCCACGCCAACCACGTCGACGGTACCAAGACCGTCGCCCCCAACGTCGGCTGGGACCAGAACGGAGGCACGAGCAACTACGCCTCGGCCTCCAAGCAGTGCAGCGCGGTCTACTGCCACGGCAACGGCTCGGCGACGGGGCAGGCCTTCTACGAGACCTATACGGTCGACTGGGACAACGACACCCTGGGCTGCAACGGCTGCCATGGCCGACACAGCGACAACGCCTTCGTGGCGGTGGCGGGTGAGCCGAACCACAACAACGGCGGCGGCGGCACGGCGAGCGCGAACAGCCACCAGGCCCACGTCTCGAGCGCGGCGGACTGCGTGAACTGCCATGCCTCGACGACCAGTAATGGCACCTCGGTCCTGGCCGCCGGCAACCACCTGAACAAGACTCCCAACGTCGATGGCGCCTACTTCTCTGGCTACAGCGCGGTCACCAAGACCTGCACCAACAACACCTGCCACGGCGGCAACGACGTGGTCTGGGGCAGCTCGCTGGGCTGCAACGGCTGCCACATGGGCGCTGGCGACAACCCCTCCTTCGCCACTGGCGATGCCCAGACCGGCCGGATCGACGCCACCGAGTGGGCGGCCTCCGGTCACGGCCGGCCCAGCGGCTCCTACGCCAACGGCGAGAACCCGGCCGCCAACTTCCCCGGCAAGCTGGGAGGCCAGGAGGGTTGCGAGTACTGCCACGATCCGAGCGTGGGGCATCAGGCCACCGGATCGGCGAACTACCTCCGCCTGCGCGACGGCGGCGCCAACACCGTCTGCACGAACTGCCACGCAGGTGGCGCCTCGGGTGTGAATCCTCCCGCCTTCGGAGGGAAGGATTACCCGCTCGACAACGCCACTGCCGCCACCCAGATCAGCTCGATCACGGCTCACTATGGCAACGAGCATGGTCCGACCAAGACCGGTGGACAGAACGGCGGACAGCAGTGCTGGGACTGCCATGATCCGCACGGCGACGGCAACTGGTTCATGATCCAGCGCAACCCGTGGGAGGCCACCGACGCCAACGGCATCCCGACCACGACCGCCGCCACCGTGGTGTTCACCGGCGCCGTGCGGGGCGGGGCGGGCCTCGAGCTCGTGGATTACGTCGACCCGGCCGCAGGCACCAAGAATGGCCTCTGCAACAACTGCCACGACGTGGGTGGGGCGCCGAACAGCGAGATCAGCCACTACACGAAGACGACCTACGACTCCCACCAGCTCGCCTCCGGCCAGCCCCGGTGCACGAGCTGCCACAAGCACGACAACGACTTCGCCGGCGCCGGCGGCAACTGCATGGGCTGTCACAACGCCTCGCAGGGTGGCCGCCGGATCGTCGTGGACAGCGGCGCGGGGGATCCGGGCGACTTCAAGGGCCGCAGCCACCACGTCGTTGGCTCTAGCCCTACCACCCAGGTGGTCGAGAACTGGGACTGCATCGTCTGCCACGCCGAGGGCAAGCCCAGCGACAACGGCAGCGAGACGGCCTCCACCGCCTTCCACGGGAACGGCACCGTCGATCTGCTGAACGTCGACCACACCAGCAACTCCCAGGTGGCGGGCGGCGGCCCGGCGGAGGTGGGCTCTGGCGCGGTCTGGAACTCGGGGAACCCCGACGCGCTGACCAACACCTACTTCCCCTTCAGGAGGAACGACGGGGTCGACACCACCGAGCTGCGGGCCCTCGATGCCTTCTGCATCACCTGCCACGACTCGGACGGTGCGCTCTACACCTACAACATGAACCCTGCGGCCTCGAACAACTGGCATCCGTCCACGCCGACCGGCAACGCGGGTACCAGCTACTCCCGTCAGCCCTTCGGCAACGCCGATCTCGTGGGCAGCGCGACGGATCAGGTGCTGCGGCAGAACCTGCTCGATCCCGTGAACAACTGGGGTACCGGCGGGGGGCAGTCAGGGACCGTGATCATCGGCGGCGCGACCCGGGGCAACGTTATCGACGTCAAGACCCAGTTCGATCCGACGGGCTCCCATCCCCCGGACATCCAGCCCAACATCGCGACCGGCAACTCGACCACCTGGACCAAGTACAGCTACCACGCCCTGGTCTTCTTCGGGGTCAGCCGCTACTCCACCACGAACGCCCAGTGGGCCTCCGGCGGCTTCGCCATGAGCCCCATCGCTGGCTGGGACGCCGATGCCACGTGCCGGAACAAGGATGGTTCGGCGGTCCGGTGCGACGACACCAAGCTGATGTTCTGCTCCGACTGCCACCGCTCGGCCATCAACTCCCACGGGGCCCAGAACGCGGAGTACCTCCTGAGCTGCGAGCCGGGCGCGACCGGCTGCTCCGCGGTCAACACGCCGCCGACCCACGACGACTACGACGTCGCGGGCACCTTCACCGCCGCCAACAACGTCTGCTACCGGTGCCACGAGGCCACCCGCTACACCACCAACCACCAGGACGGTGCCTCCTCGGACTTCCTGGATGTGGTGGGGCAGCCGGATTTCAACAGCCGAGTGGGCGCGCTTGGCGCCACCGACGGCTCGCTCTTCGGGCTGGGCTGCCACAACTGCCATGGCGGCACGACCTTCGGTGCCATCCACGGCTCGAGTGAGACCATCACCCCGGTGGCCAACAACGTCGCCGCGACGAGCCGCCGGGCCTGGCGCTTCATGAACGGCTCCTCCCAAAGCGAGTTCCGGCCGAGCATGACGAACACCGCCAACGACACGGGCAGGCCCAACGACGACAACGCCCGCTGGTCGGGGAGCCGCACCTACGAGTGCTTCACGCTCTCCACCTCGCCCGACCGGACGCCGCTCTACGGTGGGTGCAACAACCACGGCGGTGGCGCCCGGACCGCGGTGGGCATGACCCGGACCCTCAACTACTGACGTCTCCCGTCGGAGACGTCGCCCGTCCTTGCCACCGGGTCCGGTCGGGGCTTTGATCCTGGCGTCTTGAGCAACTCCTCGCGACGGCCCTCGGGCCTCACCCTGGTCACCGGGGTCGTCTATGCCGGCTTCGCCCTGGCCCTCGTCCTGAAGATCGCGGGGGGCCTGGCCGTTCCGCCCGAGCTGGTCGTCGCCCTGGCGGTCCTCGGCCTGGCCGGAGCGCTCCGGCTCCTGGTACGCGCCTCGAGCGGTGTCCTCGGGCACGGGCCGCCGCAGGCGTCCATGGGGTCGTCGATCCGCTGTGAGGGCGAGGACGCCGAGCGGGTGCGCCGGGCGGCCCTGAAGCGGGAGGGGACCGGCGGCGGCGGCCAGATCGCCCGCTGGGCCATGATCTTCCCGCTCCTGGTCCACCTCTCGGTGGCGCTGGTCTTCCTCTCTGGACTCCTCAACGTCCTCTTCCATACCGAGGGGCGCTGGGTGCAGTTCGCCGGGGGGGGGAAGGACCTGGACCTCCTGGAGACCTACCAGGAGCTGGATCTGGGCCTGCTCGCAGACCCCTCCGACCTCCGCTACGGGGTGATCCTCGGGGAGATCCGGCCCGGCGAGCCCGAGCGGCTCTTCGACATGAAGGTGGTCGACAGCTCGGGTAAGACCCTCCAGGAGGGGCCGCGCGCGGTGCGGTCGGTGGTGCCGCTGGGCAACACCTCCCTCTACCAGTGGGGGATGGGGCCTGGCGTGCGCCTGACCCTCCTGCAGAGGGAGCGCGGCCGGCTCTTCGATCAGCCCGTGGTCCTCTGGCCGACCCCGGGCAAGCCGGGGCGCTTTCACGAGAACCTGGAGTCGGGCAACCTGAAGCTCATGGTGAGCGTCTCGGGGTGGCCGCCCGCGGGAGGAGAGGCTCCGAGGGTCTTCGCCGGGGTGTACCAGCGGGAGGGCGAGCGGGAGCGGGCCCTGGTGCCGAATCAGCGGGTGGAGCCCAGCTCGGTGACGGAGGGTGAGGAAGGCTACGCGGTGATCGTCTGGGAGGTGCGCTCCTATCTCGGGCTGGGCATCGTCCGAGGGACGCACCAGACCCTCACCCGGGTCGGGCTCCTCGGGGTCCTGCTCGGCCTGCTCGGCTGGGCGCTCTTCCGGCCCACGCACTTCGTCTACGAGGAGCAGGAGGATGGGGCGATCCTGGTGTCGCCGCCGCGGGCCTGGGCCCGGCTCCAGCGAGGAGGGAAGTCGTGACGCGAACCCGGCTACGCCTGCTCTACCTGGCCTACGGCCTCTCCGGGATGGCGGCCCTCGCCGACGAGGTGGTCTGGACCCGCTATCTGCACCTGGTCCTGGGCTCCTCGGTCTACGCCGTGGCCGCCATGCTCTCGGCCTACATGAGCGGCCTCGCCCTGGGCGGGGTGCTCGGGGCGCGCTACGGGGATCGGATCGCCAACCCCCTGCGGGCGATCATCGCCCTGGAGCTCGGCATCGGCGCCACGGCCCTCCTGACGCTGCTGCTCCTCCAGCCCCTCACCGACCTGCACCTCTGGGCCTACCAGCGCTTCCAGCTCCAGCCCATCCTCTACTTCTCCCTCGACGCCCTCCTCGCGCTGCCGCTGGTGCTCGTCCCCACCACCCTCATGGGAGCGACCTTCCCCCTGATCACACGCGTCGCCGCCGGCGGGAGCGGCGAGCAGGTGGCACGGGTGACCGGGACGGCCTACGCGGCGAACACCTTCGGCGCGATCGTCGGCAGCGCGGCGGCGGGCTTCGTGGCCATCCCCTTCCTCGGCCTGCGAGGAGCCCTGATCGCCGCGGCGAGCCTCAACCTGATCGCCGCGCTCCTGGTGGCCCTCTCCGGCGACCGCAAGCTCCGGGCGAGGACCGCCGCCGGCTCGGTGGCCGTCCTGGTCGTCCTCGCGGCCCTGGTTCCCGAGCCGGCCGCGCCGGTGGGCTACTACGTGGCCGGCCGCGCCATCGCGGATCCGAGCTTCCCCGGGCGCCTCGCCGCGATGGAGACGGTCTACCGCCGCTGGGCACCGGAGGGGCTGGTCGAGGTTCGCCAGGGCCCGGGCGGCGTGAAGGTGCTGATCGTCGACGGCCGCATCGAGGGGGGGAGCCGGACCACCGAGACCACCACCCAGGACCTGCTGGCTCTGGCCCCTGCCGCCGCCCGGGGGAAGCGGGAGAAGGTCTTCCTCATCGGGCTGGGCATCGGCCGCACCTTCGACACCCACCGCGGGCTCTTCCCCGCGGCCGAGCTGGAGGTCGCGGAGGTGAACCCGGGGGTGGTGGAGGCCGTGTCGAGGTTCTTCCTCCCCGGAGCCGAGCTTCCGATCACCGTCGGCGACGGGCGGGGGCTGCTCAAGCGGGGAGGGGAGCCCTACGACGCCATCATCTCGGGGCCCTCCTTCCCGGTGGACACCACCTCGGGCAACCTCTTCACCCTCGAGTTCTTCCAGCTGGTGAGGAGCCGCCTCGCCGAGGACGGGGTCTTCGTGGGCTGGATGCCGGGCTACCTCCTCGACGGGATGCAGGAGCGCATCCTGATGGCCACCGTGGCCGAGGCCCTGCCCCACCTGCGTCTGCTGCGCCTGACCCGGAACGACGATCTGATCATCGTCGCCTCTCCCTCGCTGTTGCCGACCAGCCTCGAGATGATCCAGCGCTTGGCCACGGCGGTGGATCCCTTCTGGAGTCAGGGGGTGGTCGAGATCCGCCTCGACGATGACGCCCAGCTCGCGGACTACCTGGCCGAGCTGGGTCCCGATCCGCGCCTGAACCGGGACGAGGACCCCTGGCTCGAGTTCACCATGGCCCGCAACCTGGTGCGCGGGCGGTCCTGGCTGAGGGAATGAGCAAGGGGCGGCGCAGCGGTGGGTTGAAGGGCCTCGGCCGGGCCCTGGGGCTCTTCCGGTCCCGCCGCTTCGTCCTCGGGACGATGGTGACCCTGACGGTCATCTACTTCCTGGGCGTGACCGTCCCCCAGCAGCGGCGGATCGGACCGGCGGCCTTCGAGGCCTGGCGCGAGGCGCAGCCCAGGACGGTGGCCGTGCTCGAGGCGCTGGGCATGACCGACGCCTTCCGGGCGCCCCTGACCTACTTCGTGCTCACCCTCTTCTTCCTCTCCCTGATCGCGGTGATCACCCAGCGCCTCCCGGGCCTGTGGCGGCGCACCCGCGTGGACCAGGGGGTCGGCCTCAACCCGCGCAGCCTCGAGCGGCGCCCCGGAGTGAGGGTGCTGCCGAGGAAGGATCCCGACGCCGCCGTGGCCCGGATCGGGGCTCGCCTCGAGGCCGAGGGCTACCGGCTTCACAGCGAGGCCGGGGGCCTGCGGGGCGTGCGCTTCCGCTTCGCCCCCCTGGGCTTCCTCTTCTTCCATGCCTCCTTCGGGCTCCTCCTCGCCGGGGGGGTGACGCTCGACCAGAGCCGCTTCTCCGTGACCCAGCCGGTGTCGGTGGGGGAGGTCTTCTCGGTGAAGGAGGGGCCCTTCACCGAGGTTCCGCGCCTTCCGCGAGCCGGGATCGAGGCGATCCCCGACTTCGCCTTCCAGGTGCTCTCGATCACCCCCGAGGCCACCGAGGGCTACCCCACCGATCTCTCGGCCGAGGTGCTGGTGGCGGGTGAGCTCCAGCCCACCCGCTTCCGCGTGAACGAACCGCTGGTGCGCGGCTCGACCTCCCTGTTGATCATGTCCGTCGGGCCGACGGCCCTCTTCGTCTGCCGGACCCGGGAGGGCACCGAGGACGGCGTCTACGTGAAGCTCGATCCCCTCGGCAACCAGGAGGCCCGCTTCTGGCTGAAGGCCTGCGGGCTCGAGATCCTGGCCCGCCCCTTCGCGAAGGAGCAGGGGGGGATCCGGAACACCGGCGCCGGGCTGATGGTCTCCTCCTCGAACACCGGCCGGATCGAGCCCAACCTCCCGGAGGGGATCGAGGTCGCCGCTCGCCGCTCGGAGGGCGAGGAGCCGGTGCGCGGGGTCCTCGAGGCGGGGCGGTCGGTGAGCGCACCGGACGGGAGCTGGACCCTCAAGCTCGAGGAGGTGCGCTACTACGGCGAGTTCCAGATCATCGACGAGGAGGGCGGCCTCTTCCTGGTGTTGGCCTTCTGCTTCGCGCTGCTGGGACTCTGCGCCCGGCTGGTCCTCTACCGCCGGGAGGTCGTGGTGGTCCCCGACGGCGAGCGGGTCCTGCTCTTCGCCACCGCCGATGGTGTGGGGCTGGACCGGCGTGAGCGCCTGGCCGACACTCTCTCCGAGATCGACTGACGCTCCCGGGAAGAAGAGAACGATGCCCCAGATCGAAGCCATCCTCACCGCCGCCACCATGGTGGCCTACGCCGCGGGCTTCGCCCTCTCGGTGGCCGGGCTGATCATCGGCAAGGAGCGGCTCTTCCGGTGGGGCCGCTGGGCGACGGCGCTGGGCCTGCTGGTTCACACGGGCGCCCTGACC
The DNA here is from genome assembly GCA_029210625.1 of Deltaproteobacteria bacterium. NCBI lineage: Bacteria > Pseudomonadati > Myxococcota > Myxococcia > Deltaproteobacteria bacterium. The sequence goes on from JARGFU010000050.1 coordinate 18,200, forward strand.
GCCCGGACGGTGGTCTCCGGGCACCTGCCGATCGCGACCCCCTACGAGAACGCCACGCTGGCGGCCTGGTCGATCGTGCTCCTCACCTTCCTGGCGCCCCGCCGGTGGCGGATGTACCAGGCGGCGGGCACCGGCGCCGTGCCCCTGGCCCTGGTCATCATCGGCTGGGGATTGATGGGCGACACCGTGGCCTCTCCCATGGGCGTGTCGCTGAAGAGCGTCTGGCTCTACGTCCACGTCTTCTTCGCCATCCTGGCCTACGCCGCCTTCTCGATCGGCGCCGGGGCGGCGGCGGTACTCCTGATCAAGCACTACCGCCCGGACAAGGGGCTCTCGGAGAAGCTGCCCTCCCTCGAGGAGCTGGAGCTGGTGCTCTTCCGCTACGTGGTCTTCGGCTTCCTCACGGAGGCGGTGATGATCGCGGCGGGCTCCATCTGGGCGAAGGACCTCTGGGGCTCCTACTGGTCCTGGGATCCGGTGGAGACCTGGAGCCTGGTCTCCTGGCTGGTCTACGGCGTGCTCATCCACCTCTGGGTCGTGCACGGCTGGCGCGGCCACCGCATCGCCTGGGTGGGCCTCTTCGCCATCGTCTTCGTGATCATCGCCTACTTCGGGGTGGGCTTCCTGCTGCAGGGCACGGCCCACGTCTTCACCGTGCCCCCACCTCCCACCTTCCTGGGCCAGTGACCCTCCGCATCCTCGGACTGATCGCGGCCACGGTGGTGGCCTTCATGGCCCTCGGGATCCTGGAGAACTGGGAGCTCTTCGGGGGTACCTGGGCGGGCGAGGAGATGCTGCCCGCGGCGCCGCCGATGGAGGAGGTCGAGGCGGTGATCCGCGAGGCGCGCCAGGCCCAGCAGGAGGGCCGGGCGATGGGCGCCGCCTGGGGGCCCGCCCGGCGGGCGAGCGAGGCGGACCTGGCCTACCGCGCGGCCCAGGGGATCACCCAGACCCTCGACCACGGTCGCCTCGAGCTCGGAGAGATCGGGTTCACCGGACCCGACAGCTTCCAGATCACCGCCCGGGAGACCCTGGACCTGGGCCTCGCCCGGGCGGGGGGAGCGATGAAGCGCTTCCGCCTCTCCGGGACCTGGCGCTACGAGCTGCACCGGACGCCGGAGGGGCTGGTCCTCTTCGACGTGCAGCCCCTCGACGTCGAGGTCCAGCCGATCGTCTCCCGGCCGGCCGACGGGGAGATGGAGTGAGCCGCCTGCTCTCTCTCGCGGGCGCGACCCTGCGCCTCCTCGGCCACCGGCGGCTGGCCGACGTGCTGCTCGTGGCCTGGGCGACGTGGTTCCTGCAGCTGGTGATCTTCTCCCAGGCCTCACCGCTGGCGACGGTGCAGGCGATGGGGACGATGTGGATGTTCCTCGGGCTCTACCTGGCCCTGGCCGTCAACCTGGTGGCCTGCTTCGTGGTGGAGCTGCCCCGGGCCCTGGCCCGGACCCGGCCCCACGCCGGGATCGATGCCAGCTTCCCGCCCGGCGGCTTCGAGGCCCTCACGCCTCAGTGGAGCAGCCTCGATCTGGCCGAGGCCGCGCTGCGCCGCCGCCTCTACCGGGTGAAGCGCGAGGAGGGGCGCCTCGTCGCGGATCGAGGCCGCTACGCGAGCGTCTTCGGGCCTCTCTTTCACCTGGTCCTGCCCCTGCTCCTGCCCGCCATCGTCTTCTCGGTCTCCACCCGCGAGGTCCTCGGGGTGCCGGTGGGGGAGGGCGAGACCATCCCGGCCATGACCGAGGGACCGGGGGAGAGCCTGACCGTCACCGACATCCACCCCACCTACCTCGACGACGAGATCTTCTTCACCCACCTCTCGGCGAAGGTGGCGGTGGGGGACGCCGCACCCCGGACCGTCACGATCAACGAGTCCGTCCCGGCTGGAGGGGGAGAGGTGAGGCTGAAGTCCATGGGCTACCTCCCGGGCCTCGAGATCTGGCAGGGCGAGCAGCTCGTCGAGCGCAGCCTCTTCAAGGCCAACCTCTTCCCGCCCGGCACCGAGGCCGAGGTCAGCCTCGCCGGCTCGCCGCACCGGCTCTTCGTCACCCTCTATCCCGATGGCTCGAAGCGGCCCGGCCTCCTGCCGGAGAACCGGACCCTCGAGCTGGAGAACCCCCTGCTGGCCGTCCGGGCGGTGCGCGGCGCGCTGCCGGTGGGCAGCGGCGTACTCGGGTTGGGGGAGGCGCTCGAGCTCGAGGGCCAGCGGATCGTCTTCGCCCGGGCCGACCTCTGGGTCGCCCTGGAGTGGGTGCGGGATCCCTGGGGAAAGGTCGCGATGCTCCTCGGGCTGATCGCGCTGCTCCTGCTCTCGCTGAAGATCTTCTGGCCGAGGACCACCTGGGTGATCGTCCAGGACGGGGAGGGGCTGAAGGCGGCCCGCCGGATCGAGGCCTTCGCGGCGCTGATCGACGACGAGTAGCGGCGAGTGACGAAAAGTCGCCCCGAGGCGACGCAAAAGGGTCACCCTGACGGGCGCGGTGGATCGCGCCCGGCCAGGAGGCCGATCCTGGCTCGCTTTTTCGCCGGGAATGCCTGGCACATCGCTTGCTGTTCACCCCCGGCATGAGCACGCCACCTCCTCCGGCCGGTGGTGGGCGCCTCCGCGCGCTCCTCCACGAGTGGTTCGTCCAGTACAACCCCCTCTACTTCGCCAGCGCCCTCTGCGTGATGGCGGGCGTGCTCCTGCTCTCGCAGGCCTTCGCGCCGACGGGGCCGGGCTACGGAGAGGTGGGGCTCGCGGTCGTGCTGGAGCTCTACCAGTGGCTGCTCATCGGCGCCGCCGCGCTCCTCTATCGCCGCCGGGAGGAGGGGCGCGATCAGCGCCGCCCCGCCGTGATCCTGGGGATCATGGCGATGGTCTTCCTCGGTGATCCCACCTTCCAGATCGAGCGGATGGCCCTCCTCGGCGGCGCCGGCCTCCTGCCGGCCGGCCTCTGGGTCGCCTCGGTGCTGCTCAAGCTGCGGGCCCTGGTCTGGGTCTTCCGCCTGAGGGTCTCGGTCTCCTTCCTGGCGGTGACCACCCTCGGCGCCGCCGCCCTGGCCTTCCTCCCGCAGCTCGAGAGCTTCGGGCGGGAGGTGCTGGCCGCCGGGATGACGACCGCCCTCTTCGGGGTGGGCGCCGCGCTGGTCCTCTCGCGGCCGAGGATCGAGGCGGACGAGGCGCTCTCGGAGTGGGGCGCCACCGTCCTGCGCCGCAGCCGCAAGGCGGCCGCCTGGGTCTGGCTCGGTCTCGCCGTCTACCACCTGGGGGTCTGGTCCTTGAGCCTGGGCCCCTCGGTCCTGCCCTCCTTCTTCGGCGCCGGGATGCTGGTCGCGGCGCTGCGCAAGCGGCGGGAGCTCTCGATCTGGGCCCGGGTGGCCGGCGCCCTCGGGCTGGCCCTCCTGGGAGATCCCGGGCTCTTCCCCCTCGTCCTCGCCCTGGCGGCGGGCACGACCCTCTACCTGGGCTGGCGGCGCTCGCCCCGGATGCTGGTGGTCACCGCCTTCTTCACCTACCTCGTCGCGACCCTGCTCCTCGGCCGGCTGGGGCTGATGACCCACCTGCCCTGGGCGGCCCTGGGTGTGGTGCTGGTGCTGGCCGGGCTGCTCTGGCGCCACCGGGCCTGGAGCGCGATCCCCGCGGCCCTGCTCCTCGGCCTCGACCTCGGGGTCCGGATGGGCTTCCTGCGCCAGCCGGAGGGGACCCTGGAGTGGGGAGGCCTGCTCGTCCTCGGGGGCTTCCTCTTCCTGGCCTCGGGTCTGGCCCTGAACCTCTGGAGCCCGGCCATCGTCGTCCCCGAGCGACCCCAAGGACCCGGGAGCGGCCCTCCGCCCGGGCCTCCCGGCGGACCCCGGCAGGTCCGGCCTCCGCTGCGAGTGATCTAAGGATAGGGGAATGTTGAAGGCGGGGTGTCCCCGGGGCTACCGTCGAGGGGATGACCTCTGCCCGGATCCTCCCGCGCCTGCTGCTCCTCTTCGCCCTCGCGGCGTCGGGCCCGGCGAGGGGGGAGGCGACGAAGGCCGCCTACCCACCCCTGCGGATCCACGGGAACATCCTCTTCTCCGAGGAGGTCTACCGTTCGATCCTGCGCAGCTCCCTGAACGGGGAGGTGCCCGGCCTCGACGAGGCGACGGCCGGCCTGGTGCAGCAGAAGCTGGAGGGCTTCCTCCACGGCGCCGGCTACCAGCTCGCCGCGGTCCGGGCCCGGGTCGACGGCGAGACGATCGACGTCCAGGTCGACGAGGGGAGGGTGGAGAAGGTCGTCTTCCGCGGCAAGCTCACCGTGAAGACCCTGCGCTTCAAGCTGGCCCTGCGGGTACCCCACGACGTCTACAACCGCCTGGAGCTGGAGCGGGAGGGCGCGCTCCTGGCCGAGGAGCTCGGCATCGACTCGGTGCGCTTCGAGCTGGTGCCGACGAAGGACGTGGAGCACCTGGGACCGCAGCTGGAGAGCCTGGGGCACGTGCAGGGACACTCCCTCATCGGGCCGCGCCGCCCCTACGAGCTGCACGTCTTCTTCGGGCGGAGCGCCTGGAACACGGGGCTCGGCCTCGACCTCAAGCTCGACCCCTACAACGGCCTCCAGCTGGGGCTGAACTACCAGGGCAAGGGGCTGATCTTCCAGGAGGACCGCTTCCGGGTGGCCGGCAGCGGGGGGGCGCGGCTTGCCTCCCGCCTCCATGACGAGCGCCGCTATCCGGCCTTCTCCCGGGGCCTGGCCGAGCTGAAGTGGCTCACGCCCCCTCTCTTCGGTGGGCGCACCCGGCCCTTCCTCTGGCTCAGGGCGGACGTGACCAGCCGCCAGCGTCCGGACCTGGATCTCGAGCGCTACTTCAACACCGACCTCGAGGCCTCCCTCGACATCCAGCACGAGTTCACCGAGGGCCTCACCCTCGAGCTCGGCGGGGGGATCCGGCGACGCTACCTCTTCGGGCTCCGTCCTCGCTCCGGTGCGACCCTCGATCCCCTCCTGGCACCGGACGAGCGGGTCGATCCCTTCGCGATGGTGCGCACCGAGCTGGTCTTCGACACTGGCGCCGAGCGCTGGGACCGCCGCCACGAGCTGGTCGCCGAGGCCCGGAGGATCTTCACCCTCGACCGGGACAGCTACAACGTCTTCCACTACCAGTACCAGTGGGTGGTGGACCTCGGCTGGCACGCCCTCTGGCTGCGCTCACGGGGGGTCTGGATGCGCGGCTCGGTGCCCTTCCACGACGAGCATCCCGTGGGGGGGCCCTACCTGCGGGGCGTCTTCCAGGAGAGCTTCGCCCGTCAGGCGGTCAGCGCGTCGGCGGACCTGCGCTTCTCGATCACGCGCGACCTCTACAAGCTCGGCGCCTTCGTGGACGGCGCCCTCTTCGGTGAGCTCGACCGGGGCGGGGGCACGGCCGCGCCGGCCCACGGCGTCTCCTTCGGGCCGAGCTTCCACGCCCTCATCGAGGACATGCTCCAGCTCGACGTCTTCGTCGCCTTCGGCTTCGCCTCGGGGGATCGCTTCGAGGCCGGCGCGGCCGTGGGGCTGAAGAAGGTCTTTTGACCACATGGCCCCACTCGTCGGGCGAGGTGCGGAAAGCGCGCAGCTTTCCCCCGAGGGGGACACCATCCGCGGCTGAGTGCTGAACCACTCAGAACCGGGCGCCCGGCCGGGGGCCGCTGAAAAAAATCTCCGTGTTTTCAGGTAATTGGCGATCGCCGGGTGTCGGGTACGGCGCTTGCAGCGGTACCCTGGCAATGACTCTTCGAACCCACACAGCCGCACTGGAGGAAACCATGCTGCGCTTCATCGCCACCACCACTCTCCTGGCCTTCGCGCTCATCCCCGCGCTGGCCTCCGCCCAGGACAACCCCGGGTACGAGTGTGACGACCAGTTCGGCGCCTGCGGCACCCCCGAGCAGAGCGGCGGCGGCGGCGGCGGCTGCGGCGGCGGCGGCTCGATCCTCGTGAACAACACCGACCTCGGTGACACCT
>JARGFU010000051.1 GCA_029210625.1 Deltaproteobacteria bacterium
GTCGATCGTGCAGCTCACGCCATCGTCGGTGCCCGGAGCGGTGCCCGCCTGGCAGTCCAGCGTCGCGCTGCAGGTCTCGGCGCCGTTGCAGAAGGCGCCGTCGTCGCAGAGGGCGGCGCTCGGCGTGTTCACGCAGGCGCCCGCGGAGCAGGTGTCGACGGTGCAGGAGACCCCGTCGTCGCAGTCACCGTCGACGGTGCAGGTGCAGCCGCCGCAGAGCCCGCCACCGCAGGTGCCGCTGCAGGCCCCGATGGTGCACGCGATGCCGTCGTCGTTCGCGCTCTGACAGCCGAGCGCGGGGTCGCAGGTGTCCGCCGTGCAGGCGTTGCCGTCGCTGCAGGCGCCGTCGTCCGGGGTGCTGGCGCAGGCGTCGGCGCCCGGATCGCAGGCATCGACCGTGCAGGGCACCCCGTCGTCACAGACCGGCGGCAGGCCCGGCACGCAGTCGGAGACCGCATTGCAGGTCTCCGCACCGTTGCAGAAGGTCCCGTCGTCGCAGGCCGTGTCGTCCGGGGTGTGGACGAAGGTGTCCGTGGCCTCGTCGCAGGTGTCGACCGTGCAGCCGACTCCGTCGTCCGCGCTCGGGGCCGCGCCCGCCTGGCAGTCGAGGGCCGGATCGCAGGTCTCGGCGCCGTTGCAGAAGGCGCCGTCGTCGCAGGCCGCGTCGTCCGGGGCGTGGACGACGACGTCCCCCACCTCGTCGCAGGCGTCGACCGTGCAGCCGACCCCGTCGTCCAACGCCGGGGCCGTTCCGTCCCGGCAGCCGAAGATGGCGTCACAGACCTCCGCCCCGTTGCAGAAGGCGCCATCGGAGCAGTTCGGATCGTGCGGCGTGCTCCGGCAGAAGCCGTCCAGGCAGGCGTCCACCGTGCAGGCGACCCCGTCGTCGCAGGTGGGCGGCATCCCCGGCAGGCAGCCGAGGACGGGGTTGCAGGTCTCGACGCCGGTGCAGAAGTCGCCGTCGTCGCAGGCCGCCTGGATCGGCAGGTTGAGGCAGACGCCGCCGCTGCACGCGTCGCTCGTGCAGGCCACGCCGTCGTCGCAGTCGGCGTTGGTCGTGCAGGTGCAGCCCCCGCAGAGCCCCCCACCACACGTGCCCGAGCACGCCCCCACGGTGCAGGTGGCGCCGTCGTCGTCCGCGTGCTGGCAGCCGAGGGTGGCGTCGCAGGTGTCGGTGGTGCAGGCGTTGCCATCGGAGCAGGCCGCGTCGTCCGGCGTGGAGGTGCAGGCATCGGAGGCCAGGTCGCAGGCGTCGGTGGTGCAGTCCAGGCCGTCGTCGCAGGTGGGCGCGGTGCCGGGCTGGCAGCCGGAGAGGCCCCCGCAGGTCTCGGTGCCCGAGCAGAAGCGGCCGTCGTCACAGAGGGCGTCGCCTCCCTCGTCGATCCCGCCCACGCAGTCGTCGTCGATGCCGTTGCAGATCTCGGTGGCGCCGGGGTGCACGTCCGGGTTGCCGTCGTCGCAGTCGGTCCCGCCGCAGGCCGCGTCGGTGTGCTGATCGCCGTCCAGGTCCGGGCAGCCCCCGCCGTCCGGATCGCCGCCGTCGGGGTCCCCGCCGTCCGTCACCGAGCCGTCGGGATCCCCGCCATCCGTCGAGCCGTCCGGCGCGCCCCCGTCGTCGCCGCCGTCGCTCACCGAGGCGTCCGGCCCGGCGTCCGCGCCCGACCCCTTCCCGTCACAGCTGCAGGCCGGGAGCAGGACCCAGCCGAGCGCGAGGACGATCAGGAGGGGTGACCACCGGGAGCTGGTGCCAGGGAGCAGATCGACGGAGCGCGGCATCTCGACCTCGGGCAGGGGGAGCGAAGGATCTCCATCATGGTGACGACTTCCGCGCCTGTCCGCCAGTGCCGCCCCGGCTCCCCCCCGATCGGCGAGCCTGCTCCAACTCGACCTTTCCGATAGGCTCCATCAGAAACCGTGACCCTCGCGGTCGAGCCCGCGTTCGATGCATCCCCTCTCCACCGCCCCCGTGAGCGCCTCTTGCCCGAGCGGCGGGCGAGGCAGATCGCCTTCGGCTCGGCCCGGTGGCTCTTCCTTCTCTGGGCCCTCTCCCTGCTCGCCCTCGTCCTCTACTTGCTCTACTGAAGAGGGCCAGATGAGCGAGATCGTCGGAGTCTGCTCCCTCCACCCGGAGGTGCCCGCCGCCGCGGCGTGCTCGCGCTGTGGCACCTACCGCTGCGCGGCCTGCCTCTCGGCCTCGACCGGGCTCTGCGGCGAGTGCCGGACCGGGCCGGAGGAGCCCCGGCCCCGCGGCGCGACCCTCGACGCCGCCGAGCGGCTGACCCCCGCCTGGATGGTCGTCGCCGTGCTCGCCAACCTCTTCTTCCTCTCCCCGGGGATCGCGCGGCTGGTCATGAACTTCGCGCCCGAGCTGCTGCGCTACTTCCTGCTCGAGCTGCTCTCCATCGGGCTCCTCCTCGGGCTCTGGAAGATGAGGAAGCTGGCCCTCTACGGCTGGAGCCTCCTCGGCCTCTACTCGGTCGCCTCGAGCCTCTACTACCTCGGGACCGGGGGCCTGCAGCACCTCACCCTGAGCGTCGGCCTGCGCCTCCTGCCGATCGTCGTCGCGATCGCCTACTGGCGCCGGATGCGCTGAGCGCGACTCAGCCGGAGTTCGGCTCCAGGGCCGCGGCCGGGACGGGGAGCGGCGAGCGCCGGCCCTCCGTGAGCACCCGCTCGGGCGGCTTGCGCAGGTCCCAGACGACGCCGGCCGCGGCGAGGAGCTTCAGCAGGTAGTAGGTCGGATCCCACTCCCACCAGTAGAAGCCCTGGTTGGAGCTCGACTGGTAGTGGTGATGGTTGTTGTGCCAGCCCTCCCCGCAGGTGAGGACGGCCAGGAGGAAGGAGTTGCGCGAGTCGTCGGAGGTGCCGTAGCGGCGCCGCCCGAAGACGTGGGCCAGGCTGTTGATCACGAAGGTGCCGTGCCAGAGCAGGGTGGTGCTGACGAAGAAGCCCCAGAGCAGCCACACCCAGCCGCCGAGGGCGAAGAGCAGCGCCGCGAAGGCGACGACCACCACTCCCCAGTTGCGATCCAGCCAGCGGAGCTCGGGGTAGCGCGCGAAGTCGCGGATCCCCTCCTCCTGCGTCGCCTGGTACTTGTCGCAGAGGAACCAGCCCACGTGGCTCCACCAGAAGCCCTTGCGGGGGCTGTGGAGATCGTCGGCGCGGTCGGAGAAGCGGTGGTGGTGCCGGTGGTGGGCCGCCCACCAGAGCACCCCCTTCTGAGAGGAGCTCGTCGCCAGCACCGCCAGGACGAACTGGAAGGCCCGCGAGGTCTTGAAGGCCCGGTGGGAGAAGTAGCGGTGGTAGCCCAGGGTGACCCCGACCATCCGCAGGAAGTAGAAGCCCAGGGCGATCGCCACGCCCTCCCAGGAGAGCCCGAGGATGAAGGGCGTGAGCAGCGCGCCGAGGTGGACCGCATAGAAGGGCAGAGATCTAAGGTGGTCGACCTTCTCGTCGGGGCTGCGGAGGATGGTGGTGCTGGAGGTTCCCATGGCCAGGAATCTGCGCCCTGGAGGCCGATTTCGGGGTCACCCTTCGGTCAGGGAAGCGTCAGGAATCCGTCAGGGACAGGCCTCTCCCCCGCGCTCCCGAACCTGTTATCTTCTCCGGCCATGGGCGCACTCGACATCGCTGCGTGGCGCTTCTCGGGGGACACCGAGCTCCGGGATGCACTCCTCAAGGACCCGGCCTTCCAGGCCGACGCCGAGCTCGCACAGGCACGGCGCGCCCGCGACTCGATGCGGGCCCACCTCCTGGGCAACGCCGTGCGCATCGACAAGGAGGTGCTCCCTCACCTGGAGGACGCCTTCCGGACGATCGCCAACCGGATCGAGGGCTGCGAGGACATCGAGTGCTACGTCTTCAGCGAGGCGGGCATCAACGCCTTCGTCACCCAGGGCCGCAAGCGCACCCTCGTCGCGCTCTCCAGCGGCGCCGTCGACTCGCTGACCCAGGGTGAGCTGCAGTTCGTCATCGGCCACGAGCTGGGGCACGCGGCCTACGGCCACCTCGACCTGGAGGTCGGGCGGTTGGTCGCCGAGGGCGGCCTGGGCCCCTCCTCCTGCATGAAGGCCCGGGCCTGGCAGCGCGCCGCCGAGATCTCGGCCGACCGCGCCGGCCTCCTCGCCTGCAACTCCCTCGAGACCGCGTCCTCGGCCCTCTTCAAGACGGTCTCGGGGCTGCTGCGGGCGGACATCGTCATGCGGCCCGCCGAGTTCGCCGGCCAGTGGCAGCACCTCCTCGACGAGGTGCGCGGCGACGGCGAGCGGGACCACTGGCACTTCTCCCACCCCTTCCCGCCCCTGCGCATGCGGGCGATGGTCGCCTTCTGGGATCAGTACCAGCAGCTCCCGGAGGGCGGTGGGCTGAACGACATCCCCGGCAGCGAGAAGGAGATCCGGCGGATGCTGGACATGATGGATCCCTCCTCGGGCGACGAGGCCCTGGGGGATCCCCTCCTGACCGGCTTCTTCTACTGGGGCGGCTACTACGTGGCCCTCGCCGACGGCGTGCTGCACCTCGCCGAGGTCGATCGGCTGCTCTCGGTGAAGCCGGCGGAGGCCGACGCCCCCTCGGCCGAGGACCCCGCCAGCGCCGAGGTCTGCCTGGCCCACTTCAAGGCCAGCCAGGAGAACCGGCGCAAGAAGCTCTCGGCAGTGGAGCTCCACCGCATCATCTACGGGCTCATCGACGTCGCCGCCGCTGACGGGCACATCGACGAGAACGAGGTCTCCCGCCTGAGGGAGCTGGGCGACATCATCGGCGTGCCCGGAGACGCCGTGGAACTGATCGTGGGTCAATACAAGAAGGAGATGGGCGATGAACGTTGAAGAGCGGTTGGATGTCCTCAAGCAGATTGGCAACGTGGCCGCGCTGGCGGGCCTGAAGGGTGGCGTCGACGATCAGGGTCGGCACTTCATGATGGGCTTCGCCCTCGACGACGGACGGCGGCAGGCCGTCTACGTGCGCCCGGCGGGCGAGAACATCGGCGGCCAGCTGGTCGTCACGGTCTTCTCCCCCTGCCTCTCGGTGAAGAAGGGCCTCTTCGCGGGCTTCTCGAAGGACAAGGCCCTCGAGCTGCTGAAGCTGAACGAGCAGGTGCTCTTCGCCCGCTTCGGCATCTGGGAGAACGACGACGAGTACATGGTGGTGGCCTCGGTGGATCACCTCATGGAGACCCTCGATCCGGACGAGCTCAAGAGCAGCGCCTGGCACGTCGCCTTCGCGGCGGACAACTACGAGCGCAAGTACGGCGGCGACGACTTCTAGGGCCACCATGCGTCTGATCTCTCTGGCCGGCGTCATCGCGATCTGCGGGGCGCCGGCCTTCGTGTCTGCGGCCGAGGGCGAGGAGGCCCCGGCCGTCTCGATCGAGATCCTCCTCGAGGGGGTCGCCCTCCAGTCCGAGGGGCTCGTCGAGTCCTTCGCCACCGGCGAGTACGAGGTCCGCACCCGGGTGCTGGAGATCGACGACGACGGCCGGCCGAAGATGGAGCGCAACACCATCGACCGCGTCGTCCAGAAGGAGGGCGTGCCCGAGCTCACCCTCGTCTCGGCCGTCGAGGGCGGCGAGGACGTCCGGGAGCGCATCCTGGAGGAGCGGGCCGAACGTCAGGAAGAGGCGAAGAAGGAGGCCGCCGAGGAGGGCCGCGACGGCAAGGGGCGCGAGCGCGGCGACTTCCCCAACCCCTTCCGGGGCGAGCTCCAGGAGAAGTACCGCTTCGAGATCGCCGGACCGGACCGGCACGTGCCCGGCGCCCTGAAGGTGACCTTCGAGCCGAAGGGCAAGCCCGACAAGAAGCTCTTCACCGGCCACGCGATCATCGACGCCGAGCGGCGCCGGATGATCTCCCTCACCGCCCGGCCCTCCAAGTACCCCTTCGGCCTCGACGAGATGTTCATCTCGGTCACCTTCGGCGAGGAGGGGGGGCGGCCGATCCTCCAGAGGATCTTCGGCAAGGGCCGCGGTGGCCTCCCCCTGATGAAGCGGAACTTCGAGTTCAGCAGCCGCTTCCTCCAGTGGAAGCTGCCGGCCTCACCGGCCCCCGTGGCCCCACCTCCCTAGGAGCCGTCATCTTCGTGTGCTGCCGGCTCAATCGTGGCAGAGTGCGGCCCATGCGCAAGCTGCGACTGGCCCTGTTGGGGGCGGGGATGCTCTTCATCCTCGGTGGCTGTCCTTCCTACCTCACCATGCAGAGCACCCGGACCGTCGAGCCGGGGCAGCTCGAGCTCTCCGCCGCCGCGGGCCGCTTCATCACTGCCGGCGGTTCGGGGCCGCTCTCCCAGCTGACCGGGGTGGTCGGCCCGACCCAGCTCGAGGGCGCCGCCCGCTTCGGCCTCGTGCCCAACCTCGACCTGGGCATCCGCCTGCGCCTGGCCGACCTCGGCGTCTCGGGCGGCCTGAAGCTGCGCTTCCTGAACCTCGAGGGCTTCCAGATGGCGGTGGCCGGCGAGTTCGGCACCAGCCTCTGGGCGCCGATCTTCAACGCCATGTCCGAGGCCTTCCTGGAGGACCGCGGCATCTCGGTCTTCCTCTGGTGGACCGACGTGGCGCTCCTGGGTTCGGTGCCGATCGGCAGCGACTACCTGGCCTTCTTCGGCGGCAAGTTCAAGCTGACCAACTACTCGATCGACAACGTCTCCAACTTCTTCGGCGGCACCGGGGGCAGCGGCTCGGTGGGCATCTCCAGCACCCAGATCCAGCCCGGGGTGGTCTTCGGCGTCGACATGATGCTCAAGGGCGGCGCCCGGATCCTTCCCGAGCTCGACGTCCACTACGACACGGTCTCCCGGGCCTTCATCTTCCAGCTCGGCGTCTCCATGGCCATCGGCGGCCAGAAGAAGCGGCACCGGCCCTCCGAGCCGGCGCTCGCCCCAACCCCCGCCCCGGCTCCGGCCCCGGCCCCGACGAGCACCCCGGCCCCGGCCCCGACGAGCACCCCGGCCCCGGCCGAGGAGGGCTTCGTCCCGCCGCCCCCCGACCCGTCCCCGCCCGCGGACGAGTTCGTGCCCCCGCCCGCGGCCCGGAGCTGACGCGTGGACACCGGAGACTCCCTGGCGCTGGCCACCGGCGCCCTGGCGCTGATCCTGCGGGGGCTGCTCGTCGCGGTCGACACCGCCCTGCTCTCCACCGGCATGGAGGAGATCCAGGAGCTGGCCGAGGCCGGCAAGCGCGGCGCCGCCCGGGTGCTGCACCTGAAGGCCAATCCCCAGCAGACCCGGGTCGCCCTGCGGGCCGGCGAGATGATCCTCCTGGCGCTGACGGCCGTCCTCGCCGGTCACGTCGGGCTGCGCCTGACCGGTGAGTGGCTCGCCGGCCTCGGCGTGCAGGCCGGCACCTCGCTCCTCGTCGGCAGCCTGCTGAGCGCGCTGGCGGTGACCTTGATCGCGCTGGTCATCGGGGACCTCGGCCCCCGGGCCTGGGCCGTGCGCGATCGCAGCGCCGTCGCCCGGAGCCTGGGCTGGCTGGCCGCCACCACCCGCCTGCTCTTCCTCCCCGGCGTGAAGGTCTACTTCCTCCTCTCGGACCGGATCTTCCGGCCGATGGGCCTGGACCTGCGCCGCTTCAACCCCGCCACCCCGCTGGAGGATCTGGAGGCCGCCCTGGTCGAGCGCGCCCAGGAGGGGGGCGTCGCCGCGCCGACCCCCGAGCTGATCCACTCGATCTTCGAGTTCGGTGAGACCACGGCGAAGGAGGTGATGATCCCCCGCACCCAGGTGGTGGCCGTCGAGCTCGGCGCCCCGCCCAGCGAGGTCCTCGAGACCTTCACCTCCGGCGCCCACACCCGCCTGCCGGTCTACGAGGGTGAGCTCGACAAGATCGTCGGCATCATCCACGGCAAGGACATCATCCCCATCTTCGAGCGCTCGGCGCCGCTGGAGCTCGAGAAGATCATGCGGCCGCCGACCTTCGTGCCCTGGTCCAAGCGCATCAACGAGGTGATGCGCGAGTTCCAGCAGAAGCACATCCACCTGGCGATCGTGGTGGACGAGTTCGGCGGCACCATGGGCCTGATCACCCTCGAGGACATCCTCGAGGAGATCGTCGGCGAGATCGAGGACGAGTTCGATCCCCCCGAGACCAAGGACGTCGAGGCCCTGCCCGACGGCACCTTCCTGGTGCGCGCCTCGATGGAGATTGAGGACTTCAACAGCCACTTCGGCACCGAGATCCCGGAGGAGGGCGAGTTCGAGACCCTCGCCGGCCTCCTCAACCTCCTGGCCGGCGCGATCCCCCAGGTGGGCGACACCTTCGTCCACGCCGGCCTGAAGCTCACCGTCGCCAAGCGCTCCGAGCGCCGCATCCGCCAGGTGCGGGTGCAGCGCGCCCAGGCTCCGAATTGAGCGCCGCCACCGCGAGGTGGCTTCTAGGGATCGAGGCGGAGGATCGAGACGGTGTCGCGGGCGTCGGGGTGCTCGGCGGCCGTCCAGATCCGGTTCACGTCCCGCTCGTAGTAGAGGTCCTCGGCGCCGTAGGGCCAGGCGGAGATGCTGCTCGTGAGGCCCGGCCGGGTCCGGTAGAGGCGGCCGTAGCCGCTCGCGGTCTGGCTGGAGCAGGAGAGGTAGTAGTTGCCCGCCCAGGAGAGGCCGCCCTGCATCCGGGTCTGGGCGCCGACCACCGCGGCCTGGCCGCGCACCACGCCGTCGGCCTCCTCCTGCAGCCAGCCGGTCGCGAGGTCGACCGGCCAGGAGACCAGGCGCCCCAGGACGTCGCCCGAGTGGTACTCGCCGCTGACGATCACCGGCGGGCTGGCGCTGCGGTCGAGGCCGGCGAAGGAGAAGCGCACGTCGCAGGCCTCGGCCGGCATCACGTAGCGCGCCACCTGGGGGACGACGTAGCGGTAGCCGTGGCCGTCCACCCGGCCGGCGCTCACGCCGATCCGGGTCTTGTCGTCGGTGTGGGTGGTCTGGAGGGTGAGGGAGAGATCGAAGACCCGGAAGCCGTTGCCGGTGTCGGCGACCAGGAGCAGGTCTCCGATCCAGACCATGCCCCCGGCGTGGAGGGCTCCGCCGCTGCCGGTGACCACCGGCCCGAAGGTCGCGGCGCCGCCCTCGCGGCGCGGCTCGACCAGGAGCAGGTGGCGGTAGGTGACGTCGGCGGGATCGGTGAGGTCGACGAGGGAGACGCGCACGCCCTTGGCCGGAGTGTTGCCGGTGTGGTCGTACCAGCTCACCAGGATCAGGCGCCGCCCCTCGGGCCGGCCGTCGGCCTGGCGGTCGCTGCCGCCGGTGATGCCCTGCGGATACCAGTCGGTCGTGGCCATGTCCCCGGCGTTCCAGCGGAAGCCCAGGTAGGGGTGGTTCTGCAGGCGATCGGCGGTGTCGGCGGTGACCCCGGAGAGGGCCGCGCGGTTGAGGTTCTGCAGGAGCTCGGAGAGCGGGCGGTAGCCCCCGGCGAGCGGCGCGATCTCGTCGAAGATCGCCCGGGCGGCCGCGGGATCGCCGCTGCGCACCAGGCCGAAGGCGCAGGCCTCGAGGGCGACCATCCGGTGCTCGGTGATCGCGGTGGGCTCGACCCCGGCGCAGCTCGCCGGGAAGTCACCACAGCGGGGCGGCGTACCGCCATCGTCGCCACCGGCGTCGGGCGCGCCACCGTCGGGGCCGCCGTCGGTCTCCCCGCCTCCGTCCTCTCCGACGCCAGCGCCCCCCTCGGCGCCGCAGGCCGCGACGAGGAGGAGCACCGCCGCTCCCGTGAGCAGGGCCGAGCGTCCCGGGTGGGCCAGCTTCCGCTTCATCGTCACTCTCCTCGGCCAGAGGATACCGCGTCCCGGTACCCCTCGATCGGGAGGACCTCGCTGCCGTCGTCGAGCGCCTGCGCGAGATCCCAGTAGCGCTGCAGCGGGATCGCGTCCGCGCGCGAGGGCAGGATGGGCGGCCAGGGGGGGAAGGCCTCGGGGGGGACTGCGCCCACCATGTGGCTGCGGTCCGAGGAGAAGCGCGCGACGAAGGCGGCGGCGGGGATGCGACGGACGAAGGCGCGGAAGGCCTCGGGCAGCCCGGCCTGCGGCGGGAAGGTCGCCCGCAGGTAGTCCTCCACGGGCATCGGGAAGGGCAGGCGGGTGTCGAGGTCATAGACGAGGCCGCCGGCCCGGACGACCACGTGGTAGTCCCAGACGACCAGGCCCATCTCCGCCTCCTCTCCCCGCGCCTGCTGGAGCATCAACACCCTGCACGCGGGGTTCGAGAAGAGCAGGACCTCGGCCTCCTCGCCCGCCTCGAGCAGCCGCCCGGCCAGGTGCCAGGCGTTCTCCTCGCAGAAGAGCGGGCAATGGAGCTGGTCGTCGCGTTCCACCGTCCCCGGTTTCTACTGGATATGATGAGGGGATGCGAAGCACCCTCGCCGCCCTGCTGCTCCTGCCGGCCCTGGCCCTCGGCCAGCCGCTGCGGCCGGAGGAGCAGGTGGACGCGCCCGCCGCCGAGGAGGTCGTGCGGACGATCGAGATCGCCCGGGGCACCCAGCAGCTCGTCGACGTCGCCGGCGTGGAGCGGGTGTCGATCGGCGACGACGCGGTGGCCGACGCGAGGGTGATCGAGGGCGACCAGCTCCTGCTCACCGCCCTGAAGCGCGGGAGCACGAGCCTGATCGTCTGGCTCCCCACCCACCGGGAGGCCTACCGGGTGGTGGTGACCGACTCCCGCGTGGTGGAAGAGGCCCGCAGCGTGCTCGAGGCGGCCGGGCTCTCCCCGCAGCTCTCCCTGATCGAGACCTCGACCGGCAAGCTGGTGCTGCGCGGTGAGCTCCACACCCTCGCCGAGCTCGAGCGCTACCGCAGCGCCGCCCGGATGCTCCCCGGAGAGGTGGTCGATCTGGTGCGGGCCGACACCGCCATCTACCGGGAGCTCGCCGCGCGGATCACCGAGGCCCTGCACGCCGCGGACCTCCCCGGGGCGGAGGCCGTCGCCGTGCACGGCACGATCTTCCTCGAGGGCTCGGTGCCCGACGAGGACGAGCGCGAGCGCGCGATGAAGATCGCCCGCGCCATCCACGGCGACATCGTCACCCGGCTGGAGTGAGCCCCCACCGACCGGGGGTCCGAAGTACGCCCGAGATCGTGTGATCTGACCCACCGGGGAGTAGATTGCCCCCTCCCGAGGCCAAGCCCCGTGCGTGCCCCCTTCCTGCTGCTGCTGACGCTCTCCCTCGCCTCGCCGGCCCCGGCGAGCGCCGCGGAGGTGCGCCTGACCCTCGAGGAGGCCCTCGCGGAGGTGCGGGAGAAGGGAGAGGGCTGGGAGATCGCGGCCCTGCGGGTGGAGGAGAGCCGGGCGCTGCGGCGCGAGGCGCTCTCACCCCTGCTGCCCTCCCTCTCCCTCGGTGGCAGCGGGGTCTGGAACGGCGTCACCGTGGACATCGGCGGCTCCTCCTTCCGGCCGCGCTACGACTGGGACGCCACGGCCCGCCTCTCCCTCACCCTGGTCGATCCCGCCCTCTACCCCTCCTATCGCGCGGCGGCCCGGCAGACGCGCGCCGCCGAGGCCCGGGCCGCGTGGATCCGGGCCGAGCTCCTCTTCGAGGTCGAGCAGGCCTTCTTCCAGCTCGCCGCCCTGGAGGAGGAGCTCTCCATCGCCCGTCGGGCCGCAGAGCTCCGCGCCACCTACGTCGAGCGCGCCCGCGCCCTCATCGCGAGCGAGCTGGCCCTGCCCATCGACCTGGCGCGGGCCCGGGCCTCGCAGCTGGAGGCCGAGCAGCTGGTGCTGGACGCGGAGGGGAGGCTGGGCAGCGGCGCCGACGCGCTGGCCCTGCTCCTGGGGCGCGCTCCCGACGGCGGCCTCCGGGCGAGCTTCGACACCACCCTCCCACCGGAGCAGCCTCCCGAGGCGGCGCCAGAGGTCCCGCCGGGCGGGCGCGCCGACCTGCGCGGGCTGAAGCTCTCCCTCGAGGCCCGGCGCCTCCAGATCGATCGCCGCTGGTGGTCCCTCTTCCCCGCGCTCTCCCTCTCCGGGCAGGTCGGCCTGGGTGAGCCCTCCTTCACCTCTCCCGACGGCTACTCCGGGTCCATCACCCTCTCCCTGCGCTGGACCCTCTACGATGGCGGCGCCACCTACGCCCTTCTTGCCGCCGAGCGCGCGCGGGCCCGGATCGAGGAGCTCGAGCTCTCCCGGGCGACCCGCCGGGCCGAGGCGGAGATGAGCCGCGCGCGGCGCGACTGGCGCCTCTCCTTCGCCGTCATCGGGGTGGCCACCGAGAAGCTCGAGGCCGCCCGCCAGGCCCACGAGATGGCCCGGGCCCGCTTCGAGGCGGGCACCGCCGACACCATCGAGGTCGACGAGGCCGCCGACGCCCTGCTGCGGGCCGAGGTGGACCTGAACCGCGCGCGCCTGCGCGCCCGCATCGCCCGGGCAGCCTACCTGCACCAGAGCGAGACCGGAGAGCAGAGCCCATGAGATCTTCCCCCGCCCTCCTGCTCCTCGCCTCCCTCTCCCTGACGGCCTGCCCCGCGAAGGAGACGAAGCCCGCCGGCGGCCGGGGTCCCGGTGGCCCGGGCGGGATGCAGGGCAACACCGGCCGGGTGGTCGAGGTCGAGCGGCCGCAGCGGGGCCCCTTCACGGTCAGCGGCCAGTACCCGGGCGAGTTCGTCTCGGACGCCGCGGCGCGGCTCAACTCCGAGGTGGCCGGCACGGTGCGCTCGCTCGAGGCGCGCCTCGGCGACAGGGTCGAGAAGGGGCAGGTGCTCGCCACGGTGGACGCCTTCGACTACCGCTCCCGCGTGCAGGAGCTCGAGGCCGAGATCGCCGTGGGCGAGGCCCAGGTCGAGCAGGCCCGGGTGCAGGCCCGCAACCTCGAGGCCGAGCTCGAGCGCAAGTCCCCCCTGCTCCAGCGCCAGCTGATCACCGAGCGGGAGATCGAGGACCTCCAGGCGAAGGTGAGCGCGGCGCACCAGGCCGAGGCCATCGCCCGCTCCTCGGTGGAGCGCAGCCGGGTGCGCGCCCGGTCGGCCAGCCAGGACCTCTTCGACACCCGCATCCGCGCACCCTTCGCCGGCGTCATCGCCGAGCGCCACGTCGACATCGGCAGCCAGGTCGGCCCGAGCACGCCGGTCTTCGACCTCGTCGATCTCGACGCGATCTACTTCCGCCTGCGGGTCCCCGAGCGCGACTCGGGCCAGGTGGAGGTGGGCCGCCCGGTGACGGTCCGGGTCGAGGCCCTCGGCGGCCGCCAGGTCGAGGGGGCGGTCTCCCGGATCGCGCCCGCCCTCGACCCCTCCACCCGCACCCTGCGGGTGGACGTGGGGCCGACGCCCGGGGGCGGCGCGGTCTGGAGCGGCGTGAAGCCCGGCATGTACGGCCAGGCCCGGCTGCGCCTCGGTGAGCGCGAGGACGCCCTGACCCTCTCCCTGCCCTCGGTGTTGCGCGACCGCGACGGCCGCCGCTTCGTCTTCGTGGTCGAGGACGGCAAGGCCCGGCGCCTCGACGTGCAGCCCGGCCTCGCCTCCGAGGAGCGGATCGAGATCCTCGGCGACTTCCCCGCGGACGCCGCGGTGGTCCGCCGGGGGGCGGAGCAGCTGCGGGACGGCACCGAGGTCAGCACGGTGGACACGGAGGCGAAGGCCTCGCCGTGAGCCTCTCGAGCACAGCGGTCCGCCGGCCGGTCCTGACCACCATGGTATTCGTGGCCCTCCTCGCCCTGGGCGCGGTGAGCTTCACCCGGCTGCAGGTCGACCTGCTGCCCGAGCTCGACTTCCCCTCGATCTCGGTCGTCACCACCTACGAGGGCGCCGGCCCCGAGGAGATCGAGACCCTGATCACGCGGCCGATGGAGCAGGCCGTCGCCTCCATCGAGGGCATCGACCGGCTCGAGAGCTTCTCGGCCGAGGGGCGCAGCCGCGTCGCCCTGCGCTTCGTCTGGGGCACCAACCTCGACGTGGCCCTCAACGACGTGCGGGCGGTGGTCGAGCAGGTGAAGGCCGTGCTGCCCGAGGAGGTCGACAACCCCGTCGTCTTCAAGTTCAACCTCGGCAGCTTCCCGATCCTCCACGCCGGCCTCTCGGGCGAGCTCGACGAGTCCTCCCTGCGGCGCCTGGCCGAGCGGGACCTCCTGCCCCGCCTCGAGCGGGTCGAGGGCGTGGCCGCCGCGAGCGTCCGCGGCGGGCTCGAGCGCCAGATCCACGTCCTGCTGCAGACCGACCGCCTCCAGAGCCCCGCCATCAGCCCCCAGGAGGTGGTGGACGCCCTGCGCTCCGGCAACCGCAACGTGCCGGCCGAGCAGGGCGAGCGCAACGTGCTGATGCGCACGGTGGGCGAGGCCGAGAGCATCGAGGAGCTGCAGTCGCTGGTGGTCACCACCCGGATGGTGGGCGGCAGCCGCCAGCCCATCCACCTGCGAGACGTCGCCACGGTGGTCGACTCGCACCAGGAGATGACCGCCGCCGTCTACATCAACGGCCGCCCGGGCATCCGGATCGCCATCAACAAGCAGTCGGGCGCCAACACCGTCGAGGTCTGCCGGCGGGTGCGCGAGGAGATCGAGCGGATCAACGCCGACGAGGAGGGCCGCGCCCGCCTCGACGTGATCACCGACACCTCCGAGTACATCGAGGCGTCGATCAACAACGTCCAGACCTCGGTGCTCATCGGCGCGGGGCTGGCGGTGCTGGTCCTCTTCTTCTTCCTGCGCAACCTGCGCTCGACCATCGTCGTCGCCATCGGCATCCCGATCTCGGTCATCGGCATCTTCACCCTGATGTACCAGTTCGACATCACCCTCAACCTGGTGAGCTTCGGCGGGCTCGCGCTGGGCATCGGGATGCTGGTCGACAACACCATCGTCATCCTGGAGAACATCTTCCGGAAGCTCGAGGGCGGCCACGCCCCCTTCGACGCGGCCATCGAGGGCTCCCGCGAGGTCGGCGGCGCCATCGTGGCCTCGACGATGACCACGGTCGTGGTCTTCCTGCCGGTGATCTTCCTCGCGGGCTTCGCGGCGATCTTCTTCGGCCAGATGGCCTTCGTCGTCTCCTTCGCCCTGCTCTGCTCGCTGGCCGTGGCGCTGACCCTGGTGCCCGTCCTCTCCTCCCGCTTCCTCTCGATCCGGGACGCCCAGAGCCACCAGGACGACGTGATCGGCCGGGCCCTCCACGCCCTCGATCGCCTCTACGGCCGCTTCGTGGACGGCTGCCTCGCCCGGCCGAAGAGCACCCTCCTCCTCGCCGCCCTGCTGACCGCGGCGGCCGTCGCGGCCGGCCCGCTGATCGGCACCGAGCTGATGCCCGAGGACGATCAGTCCGACGTGCGGGTGGACATCGAGCTGCCCACCGGCACCCGGCTGGAGATCACGGAGGAGGCGGCCCGCAAGCTCTCCGAGATCATCGTGGCCGAGGTCCCCGAGCTCGAGAGCATGCAGACCGTGGTCGGCACCCCCGGCTTCTGGTCCCGCTCCGGCGAGGAGGCCGCCGACATCGACCTCTCGCTCACGCCGCCCTCCGAGCGGAAGCGCAGCAGCGAGGCGATCGCCGAGGACCTCCGCAAGAAGCTCGAGGGGGTGATCCCCGGCGGGGACCTGCGGGTGCGCGCCGGCGGCGGCCTGTGGATCCTGCGGATGCTGCGGGGCGGCGGCGAGCGCCTCGAGGTGCAGATCCGCGGCTTCGACCTCGCCACCGGCGACCGCCTCACCACCGAGGCGAAGGAGCGCATCGAGAAGGTGCCCGGCGTCTCCGGCGTCCGGGTGGGGCGGCGGCCCGGCGGCCGCGAGGTGCGGGTCCTCCCGGACCGCGACCGGATCGCCAGCATGGGCCTGCGGGTCGACCAGGTCTCCAGCCAGCTGCAGACCCTGCTCCAGGGCACCCGCGCCACCGTGCTGCGCGCCGAGGGCGACGAGTTCCCGGTGGTGGTGAAGCTGCCCGAGAACGAGACCCGCAGCATCCAGGCCGCCCTCGATCTGCCCATCGTCATCCCGGGGGTCGGCCCCACCCCGATGCGCAACCTCGTCCAGATCGAGGAGACCGAGGGCCCCCTGACCATCGAGCGCTTCAACCAGCGCCGGGTGGTCGACATCACGGCGATCCTCTCGGGCGAGCGCGACCTCGGCGACGTGGTCACCGACCTGCGCGCCTCCCTGCGCGAGATCGACGTGCCCCCGACCTTCTCCATCGTCGTGCGGGGCGAGACCGAGGAGCAGGAGCAGACTTTCCGGAGCCTGCTGACCGGCATCCTGCTGGCCATCGCGCTGGTCTACATGGTGATGGCCGCGCAGTTCGAGAGCTTCCGTCAGCCCTTCCTGATCATGTTCTCGATCCCCTTCGCGGTGGTCGGCGTGGTCGCGGTGCTGCTGCTCACCGGCACCACCTTCAACATCCAGTCCTTCATGGGCTGCATCGTCCTGATCGGCGTGGTGGTGAACAACGCCATCGTGCTGGTGGACTACGTGAACCTCCAGCGGCGAGAGCACGGCCTCGCCGTCCGCGAGGCGGTGGCCCTCTCCGCCCGGCGGCGCCTGCGGCCGATCCTGATGACCACCGCCACCACCATCCTGGCGCTCCTGCCGGTGGCGGCGGGCTTCGCCGAGGGCGGCGAGACCCAGGCGCCGCTCGCCCGGGTGGTGATCGGCGGCCTGCTCACCTCGACGGCGATCTCCCTGATCATCATCCCGGTGCTCTACGACCTCTTCGAGGGCCGCCAGGAGAAGCCGAAGCCCGAGCAGGTGCGGCTCGAGAAGGCGGCCTGAGGGAAGGGCGCCCTATCGGGCGGCCGGTGGCCCTGCTATGGCTTCGGACCGGTCCAGGCGGACCACGGTCGTTCCACCTTTTTTGCCGGGAGGCGTGTGATGGGTTTCTTCGACAAGGCCAAGAAGTTCCTCGGGGGTCACGGGGTCAAGGTGCAGCACGTGGAGATCGAGCGGCAGGAGCCCGGCTCGGTGAGCCTGCCCATCGGTGACACGGTGGTGAAGGGGAAGTTCCTGATCTCTGCCGACGACGACGCCGAGGTGCTCTCGATGCGCTCCGAGTTCGTCATGTCCTTCACCAACGACGACGGCATGGAGGTCGCCGAGATCCTCGGCGCCGACACCTTCCCCGACGAGTACACCTCCCGCTCGGACGACATGCTGCAGTACCCCTTCACCCTGAAGGGGGGCGAGACCGTCGAGGACTTCTTCATCATCAGCATGGACGAGGCCGACATCCCCACCGCCCTCGAGAACAGCGGCGTCGAGCTCTCGCAGGTGCGCTTCTTCGTGCGGACCGAGGTCGACGTGAAGGGCTCGCCCTTCGACCCCGAGTGCTCCGACGACATCACCATCGTCGAGTGAGCCCGTGCGCGCGCTCGCCGAGATCCAGGTGATCCCGCTGGGCGCGGGGCCCTCCGTCCGCGAGGAGGTCACCCGCGCCCACCGCCTCATCGAGGCGTCGGGGCTCACGGTGCAGCTCCACGCCTACGGCACCAACGTCGAGGGGGAGCTCTCCGAGATCCTGAAGGTGATCGAGACCATCCACGAGACCCTCCACGCCGAGGGCGTCGTGCGCCTCTCGACCGCCATCAAGCTCGGCACCCGCACCGACAAGGTCCCGACCCTGGCCGCCAAGAAGCTCTGAAGGTCTGAAGGGGTCAGACCCTGACAATTGACATTTGTGGGTACCGGCTCGCGCGGCGCCTCGTCCAAGTGTCAATTGTCAGGGTCTGACCCCATCAGGGTCCGTCGAGGGTCATCCAGAGGGCGTCGACGGTTAGGGTCGAGGCGCCCAGGTGGGTGGCGCCCTCGCGGGGCCGCACGAGCGCCTCGGCGCTGCGGCTCCCCGCGTCGAAGTAGCGCGAGAGGAGCGCCGGGTCGCTCACCTCGAAGTCGAGGCGCGCCTGCGGGCCCCCCAGGTCGCTGGTGGTGTTGCTGGCCACCACGTCCCAGTTCCCGGAGATCCGGTCCCAGAGCAGGAGCTCGACCCCGGTGACGCCGGCGCTCTTCAGGCTCGCTCCGCTGCCCGCCGCGACGGCCGAGACCGTGATCTGCTCGACGGTGGCGGGGAGGCCCGGCTTGCCGGCGAGGTGCGCCTGCAGCATCGGGAAGCGCCAGGGATAGCCGTACTCGTAGACCTCCCAGTAGATCGCGTAGGAGCTCGTCCCCTCGCCCCCCATGAACACCGTCCGGCCCCGGACCTCGTCGTAGCCGGCGGTGGACGCCGCGAGGGTCTCCGGCGGCGCGTCACCCAGGGACGAGGCGGGGGACCAGTCGCCCCCCACCCACTCCCAGATCGTCGAGTCCACGCTGGGCCCGTACCCGCCCCAGACGATCGTCCGCTCCCGGTGGAGGTCGTAGGCCATCACGTGCTCGTAGCGAGCGCCGGGGGAGGTCTGGGCGAAGAAGCAGTTCCAGTCCGCCCCGGCCCAGGTGCAGGTGTCGTCGTAGATCGTCGGGGTGCTGGGATCCCTGCTCCCGTAGTGGATCACGACGCCCGAGCCCCGATCGAAGGCCATGGCTCCCGAGTCGGCCCAGAAGATCCCGGTGGGCACCTCGCGCCAGCCGCCGGTCCAGGCCCAGGTCTTCAGCTGAGCCGTGGCGCTGGTGGGGCTGGAGAGCATCAGGCCTCCGGCCATCAGGATCTCCTGGCGCACGGGATCGTAGACGCTGGCGTAGGAGTGCGTCGCCGGAGGCAGCCCCGGGGTGACCAGCTCCTGCCGCCAGCCCTCCACCCCCAGGGACCACATCGGGTCGACGAGCCCGTACTGAGCGCCGCAGACCCTTCCCGAGAAGAGGTAGGCCCGCTCGCGGCCCTCGTCGTAGACGAGCTGGGCGTCACAGACGCTGAAGGGGGAGAGGGCGAAGGGCTCGGTCCACGCGTGGCCGTCCCAGGCCCAGGTGTCGGCGTGGGGGGAGTAGCTCGAGTCCCGCCCGCCGCTGACGACGAAGCGGCGCATCGCCCGGTGGTAGGTGCCGACGTGCCGGTCCCGCTCCGGGGGGACCGTGGCGGGGCTCGGCGTCCACCAGCGCGGCTGGGTGCCGGCGGGCTGCTGCGCCTCGCTGCGGAGGTGGGGGCTGCCGTCGATGTGGTCGAGGTCCCGGTAGGCCGCGCTGTTCACCTCGGTGGCCCCCAGGCCCGCCAGCGGCATCAGCCGCTGATCGAGGGTCACCGCCTGGTAGCGCGTCGGGTTGGGGAGGCCCGAGCCCGGGAAGGTGCCGCGGCCGTCGGCGCGGAAGGCCGCGCGCGGCTGGAGGGGCGGGCAGGCGTTGCCCAGGACATCCCGGCCCTGGACCCAGACCTCGCTCACGCCCACCAGGGCCACCGGGGCGATCGCGCCGCTCGCGTCCGCGGTCCGGGTCTGGAGGACGGCGCCCCCCTGACCCTCCGTGATCTCCACGGTGGCGCCGGCCTCGAAGGCGCCCGCCTCGGCGACCAGCTCGATGTCGTCCCGCCAGTCCACCACCGCCCGGATCGGGGCGCCGGGGTAGCGGCAGGTGAAGTCGAAGGTGACCGGATCGGTCGTGGCCAGCGCGGTGTTGCCGGCCAGATCCTCGAGGACCAGCGCCACGTTCAGGGGCGTCTCCTCGGGCTCGAGGCCGAGGGCGTCGTAGTGGCAGATCCAGGTGAAGGTGCCATCGCGCTGACAGCGCATGGGCAGCTGGTAGGACGGGAAGCCCACGCTGCCCGAGACCGAGGCGAGGGCCTCGCTGCCGACCACCGTGGCCTCGAAGGCGCCGCCCGCCCCGACGCGCTCGGCGGAGAGGTTCGCCTGCAGGAGCGCGGGCGCGGTGAAGTCCAGCTCGATGGCGAAGGTCTCGCTGCGGGTGGCCCCGCCCACGTCCTCGGCGAGCACCTCGATCTCGGTCAGCCCCTCGGGCTCCGCGCCCGTGAGCAGGTGGGTGTAGGTGTAGGCCCAGCCCGAGACGAGCTCCGTCTCGGCGGTCTGGAGGAAGTCGCTGGCGCCGAGGTGCACCCGGGAGCCCGCGGCCAGCGGGCGGTCGGCCACGAACTCCACCGTGACCGTGTCACCGGCCCGGGCGATCAGCGGGGTGGCGCGCAGGTCGGTGACGACCGGCGCGTTCCCGAAGCGCAGCTCACCCGCGGCCGGCAGCACCAGCGAGGTCTCGTTGCCCGCGAGGTCACGCAGGAGGACGTCGAGGGAGTAGGGGCCCTGGATCTCGGTGCCCGCCGGGGTCGCGGTGCAGAGGAAGCGCTGGTCCGACCCGCTCTCGGACTCGGGCAGGCAGTCGAAGGTCAGGTCCCGGCTGCTCACCGCCGGCGCCGAGAGGATCTCGTCGGCGTCGAGGGTGAGGGTGATCGTCTCGCCGGCGGCCGCGATGGGCGGGGTGAGGCTGCTGGTGATCAGCTGCGGCGGGGTGAAGTCGAAGGTGACCGTCGTGGTGGCCCGCGCCTCCTGGCCCAGGATCGCGCTGACCACGACCGGCGTCTCCTGCCCCTCGGGCTCGTCCCCCGAGGGGATGAGGCGGTAGACGAAGCGCCCCTGCTCGTCGGGCCCCGAGAGCTTCGAGGCGAAGCGGCCGGCGATCTCGACCACGGGATCCCCGGTGGGCGTCGCCGAGGTGGCGAACTCGATCATCAGATCGACGCCCGCCCGGGCCGGATCCGGGCTGACCCGCAGATCGGCGATCGGACCGTCGCCGGCCTCGGGTAGCTGGAAGTCCCGGGAGCAGCCGCCGACGAGGAGGACGGCTGCGAACACCCCCACGGCGCGCATGCTCATCCGGGCAACCTATCATCCGATCCCGCGTCGCTGCGCTGGAGGTTTCCCCCCGGGGTGAGGGCTATTCTGCCCCGGCACCACGATGCTCACCCGCGCCACCCTCCTCGTCCTCTCCCTCTCGCTGGCCGCCTGCGGCCGGGGGGAGACCTGCGTGCGCGAGCAGCCGGGGGTGATGCTCTCCTTCGACGACTTCGACTGGACCTGGGAGGCCCACCTCCCCCTCCTCGCCGAGCACGCCGCGCGGGTGACCTTCTACCCGAAGGGCGAGTGGCTGCGGGATCCGGCCGAGACCGCGGCGCGGCTCCTGCCCCTCGCCGAGGGAGGGCACGCCTTCGGGGTGCACACGATCGAGCACGAGCGGGCGGCCCGGGAGTGGCTCCTCCACGAGGAGCGCTGGCTCGAGGACGACGTGCTGGTGGCGAAGGCGACCCTGGAGCGGGTGCTCGAGCGGCCGGTGCGCAGCTTCGCCTACCCCCGGGGGGAGCACACCAGCCTGACCGACCGGGCGATCTTCCCCCACTTCGATCACCTCCGCGGCTTCCGGGAGGAGCACCGCAGCTACTGGGACGGGCAGCTGCGCCAGACCCCCCGCTTCTTCTTCTCCACCTCGATCGACACCCGCTGGGAGCGCGACGAGGCCTACTTCGAGGAGCACCTCGACGCCCTGGCCGCCACCCGCTGCGAGGTCTGGCCGATCACCAGCCACGGCATCGACGACGACCGCTGGGGGATCACGCCCGAGCGGCTGGCCTGGCTCCTCGGGGCGATCCGGGCGCGGGGGCTGGCCTTCTACGTCCCCGACGACTTCCTGGATCCCGGCCCCCTCGAGCCCTGACCTGGCGTCAGGGGCCGGTGGTAGGGTGACCGGCGATGGCGAGGCCGCTTCTCTTCGTGGGTGACGTGCACCTGGGCCGAAGGCCCACCGGGCTGGACGGGGCCCTGCCCCACGGCCTCGAGCTCGAGGCCCTCTCGCCCACCGCAGCCCTGCGCGCGACCGTCGACCTCGCCCTCGAGCGCAAGGTGCGGGCGGTGGTCTTCGCCGGCGACCTGATCGACGACGCCGAGGATCGCTTCGAGGCCATCCGCCCCCTCGAGGAGGCGGTCCGCCGTCTCGGCGCCGCGGGGATCTCGGTCTTCGGGGTCGCCGGCAACCACGACACCCTCGCCCTCCCCCGCCTGGCCGGCCGCATCGAGGGCTTCACCCTCCTGGGCGAGGGGGGCCGCTGGCAGCTCGAGGCGATCCCCCCGATCGACGAGGGCGATCCGCCCCTCGACCTGCTCGGCTGGTCCTTCCCCGAGAGCCACGTCCTCGAGGATCCCACCGCCGAGCTCGAGGGCTCCGGCATCCTCGCCGCGCGCCGGCCTGGCGCTCGCCTGCTGGGCGTGCTCCACGGTGATCTCCTCGACGCCGGCTCCCGCTACGCGCCCCTGAGCCGGCACCGCCTCGCGGCCCTCGGCGCCGACGCCTTCCTGCTCGGGCACATCCACCGCCCCGACGCCCTCACGGGGGAGCGCCCCCTGGGCTACCTCGGCTCGCTCTGCGCCCTCGACGCCGGAGAGACCGGACCCCACGGGCCCTGGCTCCTCCACCTCGAGGGCGAGACGCGGCTGGAGCAGGTGCCCCTCTCGCCCCTGCGCTACGAGGCGATCACCCTCGCCCTCGAGGAAGCGAGCGCCCGCACCCCCGACGCGCTCCTCGCGGCGATCCGCGCCCGGCTCCCCGAGGGAGAGCTCGATCCGCGGCACACCCGCCTCGTCGTGGTGCGCGCCACCCTCGAGGGCCGGCTCTCCGACCGCCAGGCGGTGAGAGAGCTCGCGGCGCTCTCGGTGGGCGAGCGACAGCTCGGCGGAGAGATCCCGGGCCTCGTCGAGCGCGTCGACGATCGGACCCGGCCGGCGCTCGATCTGCAGCACCTGGCCGAGCGCCCCACCCCGGTGGGCCACCTCGCGCGCCGGATCCTGGCGCTGCAGGAGGGCGACGAGGCCGCGCGCGCCGCGCTGCTCGCCGACGCCCGCGCGCGCTGCCACGACTGGCTCTCGGGCCGCTGGGCGCTCCCCCCGGGAGCGTCGCTCGCGCCCCCCCTCGAGGACCGGCTCCTGCCCGCGGCCTGGGCGGCGCTGGAGGCGCTGCTGGAGCACAGCTCGGAGGGCGCGGGCTGATGTGGATCCGCAGCCTGCACCTCCGCGACGCCCCGGGCCTCGAGCCGCTCTCTCACGAGACGCTGCAGCCCGGGGTCAACGTGATCTGGGGACCGAACGCCTCGGGGAAGAGCACGATGGCCCGGGCGCTGCGATCGCTCTTCGCCCGGGGCCCCGGCGGGCCGGCGCGAGTGACCGCCATCGTCGAGGAGGGGCGCGGGCGCCACGAGCTGATCCGCCCCCACGACGGCGCGACCCTCTGGCCCCCCG